>NZ_LMKQ01000004.1 GCF_001421565.1 Agromyces sp. Leaf222
TCTGGCTCGTGAGGCCGGCCCGTTGGTGGCGATCCCGCAGGACTCGATCGACCGGTTGTACGACCGGTACCAGAACGTCTACGGACAGAGCACCGACGCTCGACGGAAGGAACCCAGCGCATGACCGACCCCTCGACCACTCAGACGACGGATGCCGCGCGCACCGCGATCCTCGACGGGCGCACGTCGCTCGGCATCGAGCTCGGCTCGACCCGCATCAAGGCCTGCCTCGTCGACGCGGCGGACCCCACGCACGTGCTCGCCGTCGGCAGCCACGAGTGGGAGAACGAGTTCGTCGACCGCGTCTGGACCTACTCGCTCGACGACGTCTGGTCGGGCCTGCAGGCGGCCTACTCCGACCTCGTCGCCGACGTGCGGCGCCGCTACGACGCCACGCCCGAGACGTTCGGCGCGATCGGCGTCTCGGCGATGATGCACGGCTACCTCGCGTTCGACGAGCGGGGCGACCTGCTCGTGCCGTTCCGCACGTGGCGCAACACCTCCACCGGTGCGGCCTCGGCCGAGCTCAGCGACCGCTTCGGGGTGAACATCCCGCTGCGGTGGTCGATCGCCCACCTGCACCAGGCGGTGCTCGACGCCGAGGCGCACGTTCCCGACATCCGCTTCGTGACGACCCTCGCCGGGTACGTGCACTGGCGCCTGACCGACCGCAAGGTGCTCGGCGTCGGCGACGCGTCTGGCATGTTCCCGATCGACGCGGCCACCCACGACTACGACGCCGCACTCGTCGCCTCGTACGACGCACTCGTGGGCGATCGCCTGCCGAAGCCCCTCGTCGAGCTGCTGCCGCAGTCGCTCGAGGCGGGCGTTCCGGCCGGTGTGCTCACCGCGGCCGGCGCGGCCCTGCTCGACCCGACCGGCGGCCTGAAGCCCGGCGCCCTGCTCTGCCCGCCCGAGGGCGACGCCGGCACGGGCATGGTCGCGACGAACTCGGTCGCGCCGCGCACCGGCAACGTCAGCGCCGGCACGAGCATCTTCGCGATGGTCGTGCTCGAGCGCCCCCTCGAGCACGCGCACCACGAGCTCGACCTCGTCACCACGCCCGCGGGCGATCCGGTCGCGATGGTGCACTGCAACAACGGCGCGAGCGAGCTCGCCGCCTGGGCCGGGGTGTTCGGGCAGTTCGCCGCGGCATCCGGAACCCCCATCGGCTCGGACGCCGTCTTCGAGGCGCTGTTCACGGCCGCGCTCGAGGGCGAGGCCGACGCCGGCGGGCTGCTCGCGTACAACCACCTGGCGGGCGAGCCCATCGCGGGCCTCACCGAGGGGCGCCCGCTCGTCGTGCGCACGCCCGACAGCCGCCTCAACCTGCCGAACTTCATGCGCGCCCAGCTCTACGGCGTGTTCGGCACGCTCGCCCTCGGCATGCGCGTGCTGGCGGGTGAGGGCGTCGAGCTCGACCGCATGTTCGCCCACGGCGGCATGTTCCGCACGGCCGGGGTCGCGCAGCGCTTCCTCGCCGGAGCGCTCGACGCGCCCGTCGCGGTCGGCGAGACCGCGTCCGAGGGCGGGGCGTGGGGCATCGCCGTGCTCGCGTCCTACCTCTCGGCCGCCGCTGCACACGACGGGCACGCGATCGATCTCGGCACGTACCTCGACGACCACGTCTTCGCCGACGCCGGCTTCGACACCGTCGAGCCCGACCGGGCGGATGTCGCCGGCTTCGCCGCCTACCTCGACCGCTACCGGGCCGGCCTCGCCGCCGAGGCCGCCGCCGTCGAAGCCCTCTGACCTCACCACCGACCACGCAAGGAAGATCATGACCCGCACCCCGCTCACCACCTCGCTCGACCAGTACGAGGTCTGGTTCCTCACCGGCAGCCAGCACCTCTACGGCCCCGAGACCCTCGCACAGGTCGCCCAGCAGTCGGAGCAGATCGCCGCGACGCTCGACGCGGCATCCGACGTGCCCGTGAAGATCGTCTGGCTGCCCGTGCTCACCGACTCGGCCGCGATCAAGAAGGTCATGCTCGAGGCCAACGCCGCCCCGAACGTGATCGGGCTCGTCGCGTGGATGCACACGTTCAGCCCCGCGAAGATGTGGATCGCGGGCCTCGACGCCCTGCAGAAGCCGCTCGCGCACCTGCACACGCAAGCCAACGTCGAGCTGCCGTGGGCCGACATCGACTTCGACTTCATGAACCTGAACCAGGCCGCGCACGGCGACCGCGAGTTCGGCTACATCCAGACCCGCCTCGGCGTGCCCCGCAAGACGATCGTCGGCCACGCGAGCGACCCCGTCGTGCAGCAGCAGCTCGGCACCTGGCAGCGCGCCGCCGCCGGCCTGGCCGCGAGCCGCGACCTCAAGCTCGCCCGCTTCGGCGACAACATGCGCTACGTCGCCGTCACCGAGGGCGACAAGACCGAAGCCGAGCTTCGTCTCGGCGTGCAGGTCAACACGTGGGGCGTCAACGAGCTCGCCGAGGCGGTCGCCGCGGCATCCGAGGCCGAGATCGACGAGCTCGTCGCGGTGTACGAGAACGAATACGACGTCGTGCCCGAGCTGCGCAAGGGCGGCGAGCGCCACCAGTCGCTGCGCGACGGCGCCGCGATCGAGCTCGGCCTGCGCTCGTTCCTCGAGGAGGGCGGCTTCGGCGCCTTCACCACCTCGTTCGAGGACCTCGGCGAGCTGAAGCAGCTGCCCGGCCTCGCCGTGCAGCGGCTCATGGCCGAGGGCTACGGCTTCGGCGCCGAGGGCGACTGGAAGACCGCCGTGCTGGTGCGCATCGCGCACGTCATGGGTGCAGGCCTGCCCGGCGGCGCGAGCCTCATGGAGGACTACACCTACGACATGACGCCCGGCGACGAGCTGATCCTCGGCGCGCACATGCTCGAGGTCTCGCCGTCGCTCACCTCGGCCAAGCCCACGCTCGAGGTGCACCCGCTCGGCATCGGCGGCAAGGACGACCCCGTGCGCCTCGTCTTCACCGCCGACGCCGGCCCCGCCGTGGTCGTCGCGATGAGCGACATGCGCGACCGGTTCCGCCTCACCGCGAACGTCGTCGAGAACGTGGCGCCGCGCGAGTCGCTGCCGAACCTGCCCGTCGGCCGTGCCGTCTGGAAGCCGGCCCCCGACTTCCGCACGAGCGCCGCCGCGTGGCTCACCGCCGGTGCCGCGCACCACACGGTGATGTCGACCGCGGTCGGCGTCGACGTGTTCCGCGACTTCGCCGAGATGGCCGAGATCGAGCTGCTCGTGATCGACGACGAGACCACGCTGCCCGGCTTCAAGCACGAGGTGCGCTGGAACCAGGCCTACTACCGTCTGGCGCAGGGCCTGTAAGTGGGCAACGCGCTCTCCGGGTACCAGCACGAGATCGGTGCGCACGGCTACGTCGCCGTCATCGCGAGCGTCGGGGCCTCCCTGCGTTCGCTGACCTACGAGGGTCGCGACCTCGTCGTGCCCTTCGAGGCCGAGGAGGTGCGCCCGGCCTACCGCGGCGTCACGCTCGTGCCGTGGCCGAACCGGGTCGTCGACGGCCGCTACCGTTTCGGCGGGGTCGACGAGCAGCTGCCGCTCACCGAGCCCGAGCGCGGGCACGCCCTGCACGGACTCGCCGCCTGGCTCGACTTCGAGCCCGTGCACCGCGAGAGCGCCCGCGTGGTGCTCGCCGCCACGATCGAGGCGCAGGCGGGCTATCCGCACCGGCTCGCGATCGAGGTCGAGTTCCGCGTCGACGCCGGCGGCCTGCACACCACGGTCACCGCGAAGAACGTGGGGCGGGATGCCGCGCCCTACGGCACCGGACCGCACCCGTACCTCGTGGCGGGCGAGGGCTCGGTCGACGACTGGACCCTCACGCTGCCCGCGGCCGAGGTGCTCGAGGTCACGCCCGACCGCCTCATCCCGACGGCGACCGCGGCGGTCGACGCACCGCGCGAAGGCGACACGTTCGACTTCCGGATGCCGCGGCGCATCGGGGCGACCGAGATCGACCATGCCTTCACGGGGCTGGCCTACGACGCCGAGGGCCCCGACGGTGCCGTGCAGGCGACGCTCACCGATGCCGACGGACGCGGCGTCGGCATGGCGTGGCGCCGGGAGTGCCCGTGGGTGCAGATCCACACGGCCGACGGCAGCGGACGCACCGGCCTCGCGGTCGAGCCGATGACCTGCCCGCCCGACGCGTTCAACTCCGGCGTCGACCTCATCGTGCTGGAGCCGGGCGACTCGTCGTCGGCGCGCTGGACGATCTTCGCGATCTGACGCGCCTGAAGCGCCGACGCACCCGACGCGTCACCGTTCGGCCCGGCTGGGGCTCGGTCGGTCACTGCCCTTCGACGAGGGCGGTGGTCGACCAGGCTCCAGCCGGGCCGTTCGCTACTCGACCGGCTCGACCGGCTCGACCGGCGACGTCGCGGCGGGCGGGCAGTGCACCTGCGTGCGCTCGCCCGAGCGGTCGATGTCGTGGTCGGCCATCGGCCCGCCGCAGAGCGGGCAGCGGGGGTCGGCCGGCGGCACGTACGGCGCCTCGGGGCGGCCGATGCCGACCTGCGCCGGGCCCGTGAACCGGAAGATCATGCGGTTGAAGGCGTTGTAGAAGCCGCGCTTGCCGATGAACGGGTTCAGCGGGTTGAGTCCGGGCTCGGGAGTCCACGCCGCGCCGTCGATCTTCTTTCGTGCCATAACGATTAGTATACTAAGTATTATGGATGCTCCCGCCGCCGCCCGCGTCGAGCAGGCCAGCGGGGTCGCCGAGGCCGACCCGCTCGCCCTCGACCGCCAGCTCTGCTTCGCCCTCGCCGTCGCCTCGCGGCTCGTGATCGGCACCTACAAGCCGATCCTCGAGCCCATGGGGCTGACGCATCCGCAGTACCTCGTGATGCTCGCGCTCTGGGAACAGGAGCCCCTCGCGCTCTCCGAGATCGCCGCCCTCGTGCGGCTCGAGCCCGCGACGCTGTCACCGCTCGTCAAGCGCCTCGAGGCCGCCGGGCTCGTGACCCGCGAGCGCTCGACCCGCGACGAGCGCCAGCTCGCGCTTCGGCTCACGCCAGAGGGGCGACGCCTGCGCGACCAGGCCGAACGCGTGCCGGAGCAGGTCGTCGCCTCGCTCGGCGTCGAGGTCGACGACCTCCTGCGCCTGCACGCCGAGCTCTCGACGCTGATCCAACGCATCAGCCCGAGCCCCGGTTCCGGCCACGACGCCGAACGGAAGAACCCCGGCCTCGACGCAGGATCGAAGGGAGCACGATGACGGAGTTCAGGGCGGTCGTCGAACCGCACGAGAAGATGCGGGGGCTCGAGGTTCCCGAGGCGGCGGTCGAGGAGCTCGGCGGTGGCCGGCGTCCACGCGTCGCGGTCACGGTCAACGGCCACACCTGGGAGACCCGCGTCGCCATCATGCTCGGGCGCAACCTCATCGGGCTGAGCAACGCCAACCGCGCGGCGGCCGGACTCGAGGTCGGCGCCGAGGTCGCGGTGCGGCTCGAGCTCCTGCCCGAACTCGTCGACGTCGAGCTGCCCGACGATCTCGCGGACGCCCTCGATGCCGACCCCGAGGTGCGCGCCCGGTTCGACGCCCAGACGGTCAGTCAACGGCGCCAGCACGTGCGGGTCATCGACCAGGCCAAGACCGCGCCGACGCGGCAGCGCCGCATCGCCAAGCTCGTCGACGAGCTGGGCGGTGGCACCAGGGCGTGAGCCCGGACCCGGTTCGCCGTGATGTGATGGACGCATGCCGACCATTCGCCTCGCCGTGACGGGCGCCACCTGGATCACGCCGAGCCTCCGCCGACTGCACCTGCGCAGCGACGACCTCTCGGCCTTCGCCGACAGCGGGTTCACCGACCGCTACCTCAAGCTCGTGTTCCTCAAGCCGGGCGTCGCCTACCCCGAGCAGATCGACGTGCGCGCGCTGCGCGGCACGATGCCCGCCGAAGACCTGCCGGTCGTGCGCACCTACACGGCGCTGCACCCGGATGTCGCGGCCGGCACCCTCGACATCGACTTCGTGGTGCACGGCGACGAGGGGGTCGCCGGGCCGTGGGCCGCGAACGCCCGCGCGGGCGACCTCCTGCTCGCGAACGGCCCAGGCGGCGCCTACCGGCCGGATCCCGAGGCCGACTGGCACCTGCTCGCCGGTGATGAGTCGGCGGTGCCGGCGATCGCGGCCGCGCTCGAGGCGCTGCCCGCCGACGCCGTGGCGAGGGCCGTCGTGCTCGTGGAGTCGGCCGAGCACGAACCGCAGCTCGCCCTGCCCGGCGGCGGCACCGTCGAGTTCGTGCACCGCGACGGCGGCTCCGGTGAGGGGCTGCTCGCCGCCGCCGTGCGCGCCGTCGGCTGGCTCGAGGGCCGCGTGCACGCGTTCGTGCACGGCGAGGCCGAAGAGGTCATGCGCGGCATCCGGCCGTATCTGCGGAACGAGCGCGGGCTGGCCCGCGACCAGCTCTCGGTCTCGGGGTACTGGCGCCGGGGCCGCACCGAGGACTCCTTCCGGCAGTGGAAGGCCGACTTCGCGCGGGCCGAGGGCGACGCGGGCTGACGCGAGCCCGGGCGCGCGCCGCCGGGTGGCCCGCCACGCGACTCAGCGGAAGATGCGCCGCCACACGTTCGTGTCGGCGAGGTCGAGCAGCTCGTCGCCGCGGCCCGACATGACCGTGCGCAGCGCGTAGAGCGCGAAGCCCTTCGTCTGCGCGGCGGTGATCGACGGCGGGATCGAGAGCTCCTGGCGCGCGACGACGACGTCGATGAGGGCCGCACCGGGTTCGGCGAACGCCTTCGTCAGCGCCGCCTCGAGGTCGGGGCCCTGCTCCACGCGGATGCCGGTGATGCCGACCGACTCGGCCACCGCGGCGAACGACGGGTTCACCAGCTCGGTGCCGAAGTTCACGATGCCGGCGGCCTTCATCTCGACCTCGACGAAGTTCAGCGACGAGTTGTTGAAGACGACGATCTTGATCGGCAGGTCGTTCTGCCGAATCGAGAGCAGGTCGCCCATGAGCATCGAGAGGCCACCGTCGCCCGCCAGCGCGATGACCTGGCGTCCGGGGGCCGCCGCCTGCGCGCCGAGCGCGTGCGGCATCGCGTTGGCCATCGACCCGTGCGTGAACGAGCCGATCAGGCGACGGTCGCGCGTCATCCGCAGGTACCTCGCCGTCCAGACGACGGGCGAACCGACATCCGCCGTGAAGATCGCATCAGGATCGGCGAGCCGGTCGATGACCTTCGCCAGGTATTCGGGGTGGATGGGCTGCTTGCCGTCGTCGTTCGCGAGGCCGTCGAGCTCGCGGCGCGTCTTCTCGTAGTGCTTCACGCTCGACTCGAGGTGCTTGCCACTGCGGTCCTCGGCGATGAGGGGCAGCAGCGCCGAGGCCGTCTCGCGCACGTCGCCGACGAGTCCGAGGTCGACCGGCGTTCGACGCCCGAGCTGCTCGCCGCGCAGGTCGACCTGCACGATCTTCGCCTTCGACGGGTAGAACTGCCGGTACGGGAAGTCGCTGCCGAGGATGAGCAGCGCATCGCATTTCTCCATGGCCCGATAGCCCGAGGCGAAGCCGAGCAGTCCGGTCATGCCGACGTCGTAGGGGTTGTCGTACTCGATGTGCTCCTTGCCGCGGAACGCGTGCACGATCGGCGCCTGCAGCCGCTCGGCGAGCGCGAGCACCTCGTCGTGCGCGCCCGCGACGCCCGCACCGGCGAGGATCGTGACGGATGCCGCGGCGTTCAGGATGCCGGCGGCCTCGGCCAGCTCGTCGGGGGCGGGCAGCACGCGCGGGCGGGCGGCCCGGATCGGGGCGCTCGGCCGTCGCGCCGGCGCATCGCGGAAGAACACGTCGCCCGGCACGACCACGACGGCGACGCCCTGCTTCTCGACGGCGGTGCGCATGGCGGTCTCGAGCACCCACGGCAGCTGCGACGGATCGCCGACGAGCTCGCAGTACACGCTGCACTCGCGGAACAGCTCCTGCGGGTGCGTCTCCTGGAAGTACCCGCTGCCGATCTCCGACGACGGGATGTGCGAGGCGATCGCGAGCACTGGCAGGCGACTGCGCTGGGCGTCGAAGAGCCCGTTGATGAAGTGCAGGTTGCCTGGACCGCAGCTGCCGGCGACGACCGCGAGCTCGCCGGTGACGGCAGCGTCGGCGGCCGCGGCGAACGCGGCGGTCTCCTCGTGCCTCGCATGCAGCCAGCGGATGCCGCCGTCACGGCGCAGTGCGTCGGTGAAGGCGTTGAGCGAATCGCCCGGCAGGCCCCAGACCCGGCTCACCCCCGCCCGCTTCAGCGTCTCCACGAACAGTTCGGCGATGGTCTGCGACATGCGTCATCCCCCCGGATGGTGTGCGGGCGCCTTCCGACGCGGTGTCTCCACCGTACGTCGCGAAGGGGCCGTCCCGCCGGGCGAGGCGAATTCTCCGCGGACTGCGTATCGTGAGTCATGTTCGATCTTGAGAACGCACAAACTCACACATCTGGAGGCCCGATGGTCGCCGTCGCACGTCATGACGCCATCCTGCGGGAGCTCGAGCTGCGAGGCTCGCTCGCCATCACGCAACTCTCCAAACGGCTGGACGTCTCCGCGATGACCCTGCGCCGCGATCTCGCGGAGCTCGAGTCCCGCGGCCTCCTCGTGCGCGTGCACGGCGGCGCGGTCTCGACGGCGGTCGCGAAGCAGCAGGAGCGGGGCTCCGGTTCGGGCGGCGCGATGGCGCGGCGCCCGGTCGCGACGATCGGCATGATCGCGCCGACCGCGAACTACTACTTCCCGCAGGTCATCCGCGGGGCGAGCGACGCCGCGCGCGAGCTCAACTGCCGGCTCGTGCTCGGCACCACGAACTACTCCGAACGCGAGGAGCTGCGCCAGGCCGAGCGCCTCATCGCGAACGGCGTCGACGGGCTGATGATCACGCCGCACAACGGGCTCGTCGAGGGCTCCCCGCTGCACGAGCTGCTGATCGAGGCACCCGTGCCGGTCGTGATCGTCGAGCGGGGGGTCGACGAGCGCATCGCCGGCCGCATCGAGTCCGTGCGGAGCGACCACGCCTACGGGGCCGAGCTCGCGGTGCGGCACCTCGTCGAGCACGGGCATCGCCGCATCGCGTTGGCGGCGCGCGAGGCGGCGACCACGCCCTGGCTGCTCGACGGGTACGAACGCACCATGGCGCGACTCGGGCTGGCCGAGCACGTGCGCTTCCGCTCGCTGCCGACGCCGGCCGTCGGCGCGGATTCGGCGATCGACGCGCTCGAGCGGTTCTACGACGAGTGCGTGCAGCACGAGGTGACGGCGGCGCTGATGCTGGGCGACGTGGACTCCATGGCCTTCGCCGACCTCGTGGTCGAGCGCGGCCTGCGCATTCCGGAGGACTTCGCGCTCGTCGCCTACGACGACGAGTTCTCGGCCTTCGCCGCGGTGCCGCTGACCGCGGTCGCCCCGCCGAAGCACGACCTCGGGTACGCGGCCCTGCGCCTCTGCTTCGACCGCATCCGCCAGCACGAGCGCACCGGCCACGCCGTCACGCGGATGTCGCTCCTGCCGACGCTCGTCGAACGGGAGTCCACGCGCTCCGCGTGACCTCCACCGCCCGCGTCATCCCGAACCCAGGCGCCGAAATGTTCTGAAATGTTCGTTTTGTGCTTCATTGCTTGCGGCGATGCCCCGAGTCGACTTCAGTGGCCCGTGCACGCTTCACATTCAAAGGAGAATCCGTCATGAACCTGCGTCGCACTTCCCTCACCGCCGCGGCGATGCTGGCCGCAGGCGTCCTCTTCGCGGGGTGCTCGTCCGCCGCCTCGGCGCCGTCCGGCGACACCGGCAGCGGAGCGACCCCCACGGGCGAGATCACGTTCTGGTCCTCCCTCAGCGGCATGGCCGACGTCGCCGCCGCCTTCAACGCGAGCCAGGACGACATCACCGTGAACTTCGAGGAGATCGCGAACGGCGCGAACGGCGGCTACACGAAGCTCGCCGCCGCGATCGAGTCGGGCACCGGCCCCGACGTCGTCGGCATCGAGTACTACCGGCTCCCCGGCTTCGTCGGATCCGGTCAGGTCGCACCGCTCGACGACCTCGTGCCGAGCGACACGCTCGACGAGTACAGCGACCAGGTGCGAGGCCTCGTCGACTTCGAGGGATCGACCTACGGCATGCCCTACGACGCCCCGCCGCTCGTCATGTGGTACCGCCAGGACGTGCTCGACGCCGCGGGCGTCGAGGTGCCCAAGACCTGGGACGAGTTCGAGGAGGCCGCCCGTGCGGTGCACACCGCGAACCCCGAGGCCTACCTCACGAGCTTCTTCACGAACGAGCCCCAGCTCGCCCCGCTCTCGTGGCAGGCGGGCTCGACCTGGTTCGGCGTCGACGACGACCATTGGAAGGTCTCGATCGACGACGACGCCTCGACGAAGGTGGCCGACTACTGGCAGAAGCTCATCGACGAGGACCTCGTGAAGCCGCAGCTCGGCTTCAGCGACGAGTGGACCGCCGATCTCAACAGCGGCGTCGTCAACGGCTGGGTCGGCGGCTCGTGGAGCGCATCGGGCCTGATGACCCGCACCGAGGCGAGCGGTCAGGCCGGCAAGTGGATCGCCGCAGTGCCGCCGTCGTGGGACGGCGAGCCGAGCGGCGCGCTGAGCGGCGGCACGAGTTTCGCGGTCACCGAGAACTCGAAGAACTCCGCCGCGGCGGCGGCCTTCCTCACCTGGCTCACGACCGACCCGGCCGCCGTCGAGGCGCGCGGCGCGGTCGGCACGGCCTACCTCGCCTACCCGGGCCTGAACGAGACCGCCGAGAAGGTCGCCCCGGTCGACTACTACGGCAACGACATCTACGCCGTCTTCGACGAGGCATCCGCGTCGGTCGTCGGTGGATGGTCGTGGGGCCCGAACTACGACATCACCAACACGGCGCTCACCGACGCGGTGACCACGGCACCCACGCTCGGCGATGCGATCGAGCAGACGCAGGACGAGACCGTGGACGGGCTCGAGCAGCTCGGACTCGAGATCTCCGAATAGGACCGGAGCGGTGCCGGCGGCGAACCCCGCCGGCACCGCCGCACCGAAGGGCAACACCATGAGCGTCAGACTCGCTGACCGGGCACCGCGCACCACGCGGCATCCGATCGCCGGCACCGGCGGCCGCACCGCCGCCATCTTCCTCACGCCGTTCTTCGTGCTCTTCCTGGTCGCGATGATCGCGCCGGTCGTCTACGCCATCGGCATGAGCCTCTTCGCCGAACGGCGGAGCGGCCTCGGGTTCGGCGGCACCGAGACCGAGTTCGTCGGCTTCGGCAACTACGTCGACGTGCTCTCGAGCGAGACCTTCGTGGCCGGGTTCGGGCGGCTGGCGCTCTACTGCCTGCTCTACATCCCGGTGCTGCTCGGCACCGCCCTGCTGTTCGCCCTGCTGCTCGACGCCGCGGTCGCCAAGGCCAAGCGGGCCTTCCAGCTGCTGCTGTTCCTGCCGCACGCCGTGCCCGGCGTCATCGCCGCCCTCATCTGGGCCTACCTCTACACGCCGGGCGTCAGCCCGTTCGTCTCCGCGCTCGAGTCGGGCGGCATCCAGATCGACTTCCTGTCGGTGCACATGGTGCTCCCGTCGATGGTGAACATCGCCGTCTGGGAGTGGGCGGGCTACAACATGATCATCCTCTTCACCGCCCTGCAGGCCGTGCCGCGCGAGGTGCTCGAGGCCGCGAGGGTCGACGGCGCGGGGGAGATCCGCACCGCGCTCTGGATCAAGACGCCACTGATCGCGCCCTCGCTCGGCATCGCCCTGCTGTTCACGGTGATCGGCTCGCTGCAGCTCTTCACCGAGCCGACGATCCTCTCGTCGGTGACGACCGCGGTCACGAGCACGTGGGTGCCGAACATGTGGGCCTACGACGCGGCGTTCAACCGCAACAACCTCCCGCAGGCGGCGGCCGCGTCGATCATCCTCGCCCTCGTGGCCGGGGTGCTCTCGTGGGTCGTCACCCGCTTCGCCTCGAAGGGACGTGCATGATGATCGCGACCACCGCCGCGCCGTCGCGGCCCGCGCCCGACCTCCCCGAGGGCCCATCCCGCGTGCCCGGACTCCCTCCGCGCGAGCCCGCCGACCACCGTCGCAGCCGCAACCGCCGCTCGGCCGGTCGCCCCGGGGCGAGCCTCGCCGTGAACGGCATCCTGCTCCTCGGCGTCGCCTACATGGTGCTGCCGTTGCTCTGGCTCCTCTTCGCGGTCACGAAGGACGCGAAGGGGCTCTACGGCTCGAGCGCGTTCTCGCCGGGCGGGGCGTTCGTCGAGAACCTGCAGCAGCTGATGACCCAGGACGACGGCATCTTCTGGCGCTGGCTCGGCAACAGCGTGCTCTACGCCGGCATCGGCGCACTCGTCTGCGGCTTCGTGGCCCTCATGGCGGGCTACGCGTTCGACAAGTTCAGCTTCCGCGGCAAGAACGGGCTGTACGGGTTCGTGCTCGTCGGCGTGCTCATCCCGAACACCGCGACGGTCATCCCGCTCTACCTGCTCGCCGCATCCGTCGGCGCGACGAACACGATCTGGGCCGTGCTCATCCCGGCGTTCTGCAACCCGTTCAGCGTCTACCTGGCGCGCGTGTTCAGTGCCGGATACCTGCCAGACGAGACCCTCGAGGCGGCCCGCGTCGACGGGGCCGGGCCGATCCGCAGCTTCTTCAGCATCGGCCTGCCGATGCTCGTGCCGGGCTTCGTCACGATCGTCCTCTTCCAGTTCGTGGCGATCTGGAACAACTTCATGCTGCCGCTCATCATGCTGCAGGACCGCGACCTCTTCCCGTCGAGCGTGGGCATCGCGCTCTGGCAGAGCCAGGTGCAGCAGAACCCCGAGTTCTCGACCCTCGTGATCGCGGGCTCCTTCGTGTCGATCCTGCCGCTGGTGCTCGCCTTCGTCGGCCTGCAGCGCTTCTGGCGATCCGGTCTGTCCGCCGGGAGCGTCAAGTGAGCGCCGATCGGCTGCGTGTCACGTTCGCGATGGCCCACGACGTGCGCGAACGCATCTTCCCGGCCGAGCAGGTCGCCCGGTTCGAGCAGGTCGCCGACGTCGCCGGCATCCTGACCGAGTTCGAATCGGATGCCGCGAAGCGGGCGCTGCTCGAGACCGACGTGCTCGTCACGGGCTGGGGTGCGCCGTTCATCGACGCGGGCGTGCTCGACCTCGCGCCGGCGCTCCGAGCGGTCCTGCACTCGGCCGGCACGGTGAAGCCGTACGTGTCCGAGGACGTGCTCGAACGCGGCATCCGCGTGAGCACGGCGGCGACCGCGAACGCCGCCCCGGTGGCCGAGTACACCGTCGCGATGATCGTGCTGGCCAACAAGAAGGTGCTGCCCATCGCGGCGCGGTACCGGATGCTGCGCGAGGAGTTCGACGTCGAGCAGGCGTTCCCCGGGCTGGGCAACTTCGGCAAGCGCGTCGGCATCGTCGGGGCGTCGAAGATCGGACGCCGGGTCATCGAGCTGCTGCGCGGCTACGACCTCGACGTCGTCGTCTACGACCCGTTCCTGTCGGCATCCGAAGCCCTGAGCCTCGGCGTGGAGTCGGTCGCGCTCGACGACCTGCTCGCCACCTCCGACGTCGTGTCGATCCACGCCCCGTCGCTGCCGTCGACGCACGATCTCGTCGACGCGCGCGGCATCGGGCTGATGCGGCACGGCGCGACCCTCGTGAACACGGCCCGCGGCGAGATCATCGACCAGGCGGCGCTGACCGCCCGGGTCACCGCGGGGGAGCTGTTCGCGATCCTCGACGTCACCTCGCCGTGGGTGCTCGAGCACGAGCATCCGCTCTACGGCCACGACCACGCCCTGCTCACGCCGCATATCGCCGGCTCCCTCGGCGGCGAGCTCGGCCGCCTGGCCGACGTCGTGCTCGACGAGCTGCGACGGTTCGCAGATGGGCTTCCGCTCGCCCACGAGGTCGATGCCGAACTGCTCGCCATCACGGCCTGACACGTCATCTCCACCCTACGAACGAAGGAGTTCCGATGTCCGAATCCCCGACGCTCTCCCGACGCGTGGTGCTGCAGGCGGGCGGTGCTGCCGGCCTGTCCGCGCTCGCCGCGCTCGTCGCCGCCGACCCGGCCGCCGCGGCCGCGCTCGCCGCGGGCCGGCCGACCGGCCCGACGATCACCGACCTCGGCCCCGCCGTCAGCCAGTACGGCCTGATGAGCGCCCTGCTCGTCGGCGACACCGTCTACATCGGCTCGCGCAACATCGAGCCGACCGGCGTCATCGGCTTCCACCTGCCGACGCGCACCGTGACCGTGAGCACCGAGGTCACGACCGGGTACGCCATTCAGTCACTGGCGGCCGACGCGAGCGGCCGGTACCTCTACATCGGCATCCTGCAGAAGTCCGGCGGTCCGCAGCCCAACCTGCACCGGTGGGACCTGCAGACGCCAGAGCTGCCCGCCGTGCCGATCGGCGCGATCGGCGACCGCGACGTGCGCGACCTCGCCGTCGCACCCGACGGCACCCTCTTCGCGGTCGGTGGCGGCAGCACGACCGCGCCGGCGCTCTGGCAGTTCGACCCGGCGTCGGGGCAGGTGACGAGCCTCGGCATCCCCGATGCCGCCTCGACGCTCGCCCGGGCGGTGGCCGCCACCGACGAGGCCGTCTTCTTCGGCGCAGGCAGCACCCTCGGCGGCGGCGGCAGCGCCGGCCGGGCGACCCTGTTCGCCTACGACCGGGCGGCGGCGACGTTCTCGTCGATCGCGCCCGCCGAGTTCGCCGCCGACCCGAGCGTGCGCGAGCTGGCGATCGTGGGCGACCGGCTCGTCGCGTCGACGGCGGCCTCCACGGAGGCGTCCAAGGTCGCCGTGATCGACCTGGCCGACCTCTCGTCGTACACGCTGGCGACCTCGATCGGCAAGACGGCGAAGAACATCGCGGCCATCGGCGACCACCTCTACCTCGCCAACGAGACCGGGCTGCTCGACTTCACGCCGTCGACCGGCACGCTCACGCAGCTCGACCTCGGCGACCTCGACCTCGGCGAGATCTGGGGCGTCGACGCGCACGGTGGCACGCTCGCCGTCGTCTCGGCATACGGCTTCGTGGCCGAGGTCGACCCGGCGACGGGCACGTCGACGGTCACCGACCTCGCCGAGGCCGGCGCTCCGGTGAGCCCGCAGACCTGCATGGGCCTGGCCGCCGGCGGCGGCTACGTGTACGTCGGCGGCAACGGCGCCATCGCGCGGCACTCGCTGAAGACGGGCGAGGTGGTCAACCTGCGTGCACCCGGCGAGGCGAAGGACGCCGAGGTGATCGGCGGTGTGCTCTACACCGGGCAGTACAACTCGCAGGGCATCTGGTCGTACGACCCGAAGCGCGGCGAGCCGATCCACCAGGTCGCCGCCTTCGCCGGCGAGCAGAACCGTCCGCTCGACACGACCTGGGACCCGGTGCACCGCAGGTTCCTCGTCGCGGTGCAGTCCGACACCGAGGGCGGCGGGTCGATCTGGACCTACGACCCCCGCACGTCGACGTCCACCATCGCGGTGAACCCGATCGACGACGTGCAGCTCGTGCGCGCGGTCGCGACGACCCGCGGGGTCGCCTACCTCGGCGGCGACAACGCGCAGAAGACGGGCCCCCGGGGCACCGTGATCGCGTGGAACCCGATCGCGCAGCGCGAGCTGTGGCGCATCGAGACCGGGCTGCCGAACGGCATCGCCGCGCTCGCGATCCAGGGGCGCCATCTCTACGCGCTCACGATCAAGGGCGGGTTCGTCGTGATCGACCTGCTGCAGCGCAGCATCGTGCACACGGCCGACCATCGCCCGCTCTGCCCCGGATTCGCGGCGATGGTCGAGAACCGGGGCGTCGTCTACGCGGTGTCGGACACGACGCTGTGGCGGTTCGACCCGAAGACGTTCGCCGTGACCGTCGTCGTCTCCGAGATCAACGGCGCCTGGTACAGCGGCTCGCACCTGAACATCGACGAGCGCGGACGCATCTACACGCTGCGGGGTCGCAACCTCGTGCAGGTCGTCGACCGTCCCCGCCCCTCGGGCGGCCGCTGATGCCCGATGTCGTCGTCCTCAGCGGGGGTGGCCGCTACGCCGACCCGTGGCATCCGTTCGCCGAGACGAGCGCCGCGCTCGCCGAACTCGTGCGCGAGGCCGGGCTCACGGTCGAGATCGACGACGATCCGGATGCCGCGGTCGCGGCGCTCGGCGACGACGTGCGCCTCGTCGTGGTGAACGCGGGCGACCCCGGCGATGCGCCTGCATCCTCGCAGGCCGCCGCCGCGGCATCCGCCCTCGACCGCGCCCTGGATCGCGGCATCGGCGTGCTCGCGATGCACGCCGCGGCGGCGAGCCTGCGTGCGTACCCGGCCTACGAACGGCTGCTCGGCGGCCGGTGGGTGCGCGACGTCTCGTGGCATCCGCCGTTCGGCGAGGCGCGGGTGCACGTCGTGGGCGACCATGCCGTTGCCGAGGGCCTCGTCGACTTCACCGTGCTCGACGAGCGGTACACGGGCCTGCGACGGCTCGGCGAGATCGAGCCGATCGCCGAGCACGAGGAGGGCGGCGCGTGGCATCCGCTCGTCTGGGCGCGCGAGGTCGGACGGTCGAGGCTCGTCTACGACGCGCTCGGGCACGATGCCCGGTCGTACGAGTCGGCTGCGCACCGCGCGCTCATCACGAGCGCGCTCGGGTGGCTCGCGGGGGCCGACGCGCCCTGACGCGCCACCCGCCGCGACTCACCACCCGCTGCGCGTCGGCGTGTGCCCCTCGCGGGCGTCGTCGGGCATCGGCATCTCGGCGCGGAGGCCGAGCAGCCGGATCGGTCGGCCCGGCTCGATGCGGTCGGCCGCGAACCGGCTCACGTGCGCGAGCACCTCGTCGCGGTCGGCGGTCTCGGCGACCTTGCGGCTGAACGTCTTGGTGAGGAACGGCGCGTAGCGCACCTTGAGGGTGAGCCGCATCACCGGTCGACCCTCGGCCGCGATGTCGTCGAGCACCGACTCGGCGAGGGTTCGCAGCGCGGCCTCGATCTCGGCGGGCTCGACGAGGTCGGCCTGGTACGTGGTCTCCCGGCTGTGGCCCCTGGCGACCCACTCGGTGTCGTCGACGACCCGGGAGCCCTCGCCGCGACCGAGCTCGCGGAACCAGGGCCCCATGCGGGGGCCGAACTCGGCGACGAGCAGGTCGAGGTCTGCGGCGGCGAGCTCGGCGACCGTCGAGATGCCGAGGGCGGCGAGCCGTTTCGAGATCTTCGAGCCGACGCCCCAGAGCTCGATCGTCGCGCGATGGCCCATCACCTCGAGCCAGTTCTCGGCCGTCAGCCGGAACATCCCCTGCGGCTTGCCGAACCCGGTCGCGACCTTGGCGCGCACGAGCGTGTCGCCGATGCCGACGCTGCAATGCAGGCGCGTGCGCTCGAGCACCGCGCCGCGCAGGGCGATCGCGTACGCCTCGGGGTCGTCGCTGTCGATGCCGACGAACGCCTCGTCCCAGCCGAGCACCTGCACGGTCGCGCCCGGCTGTTCGCGCAGGGTCGCCATGACGGCGACGGATGCCTCGGTGTAGGCCTCGTGGTCGACCGGGAGGATCACGGCGTCGGGCGCCTTGCGCGCCGCGATGCGCAGCGGCATGCCGGAGCCGACCCCGAATGCGCGGGCCTCGTACGACGCCGTCGACACGACGGCGCGCTCCGTCGGATCGCCGCGGCCGCCGACGATCACCGGCAGCCCGGCGAGCTCGGGGCGCCGCAGCACCTCGACGGCAGCGATGAACTGGTCGAGATCCACGTGCAGCACCCAGGCGGCCACGCCTCCAGTGTGCCGCGGCCGCCGGCCGGGCGCGAGGGATCAGCCTCGCACTGCGCCGATCAGCCGGGCACCGCGCCGATCAGCCGAGCACGGCGTCGACGAGCCGGGCGGCCGCCGCGGCATCCGACGGGGTACGACTGAGCGCCCGCAGCACGACCGCGCCGACGAGCGCATCGCCGAGTTCGTCGAGCGGGCGGTCGGGCGACAACTGCCCCGCCGCGACGGCGGCCTCGAACCGGGCGTGCAGCAGGGAGTTCGCGCCGAGCTGCTCCGACAGGCGGGCGCCGACGCTCGGGTGGTCGCCCGCCGCGGCGATGAGCGAGTGCACCATCGTGTCGCCGCCCTCGCGGTCGACGAAGCCCAGGATGCCCCGGAGCCACGCCGTGAGGTCGGCCCGGAGGTCGCCCGTGTCGGCAGGGCTGATGAACCCCTCGGAGAACAGCAGGCCCTCGAGCAGGCAGTCGGCCACGAGCGCGCCCTTCGACGGCCACCAGCGGTAGATCGTCTGCTTGCCGACGTGCGCCTCGGCGGCGATGCCCTCCATCGTGAGGTGGTCGTAGCCGCGGGTCTCGAAGAGTCGAGCCGTGGCGTCGAGGATCGCGACCCGCGCGGCTTCGCTGCGGACCGGACCCCGTCGATGCTCGGACACCAGCACATGGTACCCATCGCCCATGGTTCTCCCAGCAAGACGAGACGGTGCGTCTCGTATACTCGCACGGTCGATCGCAACGTCGGTCGCGCGCGAGAGGAACATGACGTGGCTGAGCTGCTGTACCGACTGGGCAAGTTCTCGGCGCGACGGGCATGGGTGGTCATCGCCGCCTGGACCGTCGTGCTGGCGATCGCCGTCGGCGGATTCCTCATCGGGTTCAAGGGCCTCACGACGAGCTTCGACGTGCCGGGCACCGAGTCGGGCGAGGTCATCGCCGAGCTCCAGGACGAGATGCCGCAGTACAGCGGCGGAGCCGGCACCGTCGTCTTCACCACGACCGACGGCTCGGCGCTCACCGACGCCCAGCAGGCCGAGATCAGCGCGCTCATCGCCGACCAGGGCGACCTCGTCGACGTCGAAGACGTGGTCGACCCCTTCGAAGCGCAGCAGCAGCTCGAAGACCAGCAGCAGCAGTTGGCCGACGGCCAGCAGCAGATCGACGACGGCACGGCGCAGCTCGAGGACGGCCAGGCGCAGCTCGACGCCGGAACCGCGCAGCTCGAGGCCGGGCAGGCGCAGCTCGACGCGGGCCAGGCGCAGCTCGATGCGGCACGCGAGCAGCTCGTCGCCGCCGGCATGCCGACCGATGAGATCGACGCCCAGCAGGCCCAGCTCGACGCGCAGCAGGCGCAGCTCGACGCCCAGACCGAGGTGCTCGCGAGCGAGCAGGCCAAGCTCGACGACGGCGCCGATGAGCTCGCGGCCAACGCCGAGCAGCTCGACCTCGGCAGCGAGCTGCTCGGCTACGCCGACGGCATCGGCCTCGTCTCCGAAGACGGCTCGACCGCGATCGCGAACGTGTCGTTCACCGTGCCGCGCCTCGAGCTCTCCGAGGACGCCAAGCAGTCCGTCATCGACCACTTCTCGGCCGAACCCATCGAGGGCGTCTCGGTCTCGTTCTCGACCGACATCTCGCAGGGCGTTCCCGAGCTGTTCGGCATCGGCGAGGCGATCGGCCTCGTCATCGCGGCGATCGTGCTGCTCGTGATGCTCGGCTCGGTCATCGCGGCATCCCTCCCGCTCGTCACCGCGATCTTCGGCGTCGCCGTCGGCATCCTCGGCTCGCTCGCCTTCTCGGGCGTGGTCGACATGGCCTCAGTCACGCCCATGCTCGCGGTCATGCTCGGCCTCGCGGTCGGCATCGACTACTCGCTCTTCGTCGTGAACCGGCACCGGAAGCAACTGCTGCAGGGCGCCGAGGTGGTCGAGTCGATCGGGCTCGCCAACGGCACCTCCGGCAACGCCGTGGTGTTCGCCGGCACCACCGTCATCGTCGCCTTGCTCGCGCTGAACGTCACGGGCGTGCCGTTCCTCGGCCTCATGGGAACCGTCGGCGCGGTCGCCGTCGCCGTCGCCGTGCTCATCTCGACGACGCTCACGCCGGCGCTGCTCGGCCTGCTCGGCATGCGCATCCTCCGCCGCAAGGTGCGCGCCCACCTCGGCGAGGGCAACCGCCACGAGCCGCCCGTCGTGAAGGCCATGCCCACCTGGCGCGCGGTGCTCACCGGATTCGTCACGATCGTCGCGTTGCTCATCGTCGCGATCCCCGCGCTCTCGATGCGCGTCGGCCTGCCCGACGGCTCGAGCGAGCCGCACGACTCGGCCGCGTACGAGGCGTTCACCGTCACCGAGGAGCAGTTCGGCGCGGGCGCGAACAGCCCGCTCCTCGTGACGGCCGAGCTGCCCGAGGGCACGACCGACGACGAGGTGCTGCAGCTCCAGGTCGACATCGCGTCCACCATCGCCGCGCAGGACGACGTGGTCTCGGTCGCCGCCGTCGACGTCTCCGACGACAACTCGCTCGCCGTGTTCCAGGTGATCCCGGCCGAGGGCCCGAACGCGGCCTCGACCGAGCAACTCGTGCGCGACCTGCGCGCCCTGCCGCCGGTGAACGGCGACATCACGCTCGGCGTGGCGGGCCAGGCGGCGATCAACATCGACATCTCCGAGGGCCTCGCCGACGTGCTGCCGCTCTACCTCGTCGTCGTGGTCGGGCTCTCGCTGCTCATCATGATCCTGGTGTTCCGCTCGCTGCTCGTGCCGATCATCGCCACCGGCGGTTTCATCCTGTCGCTGTTCGCCACCTACGGCGCGATCGTCGCGCTGTTCCAGTGGGGGTGGGGCGCGGACGCGCTCGGCATCAGCACCGGGCCGATCCTGAGCTTCCTCCCGGTGATCCTCGTGGGAATCCTGTTCGGCCTCGCGATGGACTACCAGTTGTTCCTCGCGACCGGCATGCGGGAGGCCTACGTTCACGGGTCGCCCGCGCGGCTCGCCGTGGCCCAGGGCCTGCGCGCCGGTCGGTCGGTCGTGATCGCGGCCGGGCTCATCATGGTCTCGGTCTTCGGCGGCTTCATCTTCTCGGACTCGACCATGATCCGTTCGGTCGGCTTCGGCCTCGCCTTCGGCGTGCTGATCGACGCCTTCGTCGTGCGCATGCTGCTGATGCCCGCGATCATGCACCTGCTCGGCCGTTCGGCGTGGTGGATCCCGAAGTGGCTCGACCGCATCATGCCCGACGTCGACGTCGAGGGTGCCGCCCTCGAGCGCCGTCACCACCTCGTGACGGCAGACGATGAAGCGGATGTCGCAGGCGGCCCCACGCTCGTCACCGGCCCGGCCGACGACGCGACGCCCGCGACCGAGACCTCGCCGACGCGCTGACGACTGCCCGTTCGGGCCTCCCCGCTCGTCCGCCCCGGCGTTAGCATGACGCCGTGGCGGATGAGCGGGATCGATGACCTCACCCGATCGGGTCGACACCCGCCGCGGCACCGTCGGCGTCGTGGCGTTCATCGCCGCGCTCCACGTGCTGGGGTGGGGCGTGCTGCTCGTCGCCGTGGTACCGGCGGGCATTCCGCTCGGGGCCGGTGACGGCACCGCGCTCGTGACGCTCGGCGTCGGACTCGCCGCCTACACGCTCGGCCTCCGCCACGCGTTCGACGCCGACCACATCGCGGCCATCGACAACACGACCCGACGCCTCGCCGAGCGCGGACGCCCGGCGAGCACCGTGGGGTTCTGGTTCTCGCTCGGGCACTCGACGATCGTGCTCGTGCTCTGCGTGCTGCTCACCTTCGGCGTCGCGGCGATCAGCGCGTCGCTCGCCGACGACTCGTCGGCGCTGCACACCTGGACGGGCGTGATCGGGCCGACCGTGTCGGGCGTCTTCCTGCTCGTGATCGCGGCGGTCAACATCGCGTCGCTCCGGGCCCGCAGCCGCTCCGACGCGCACCACGGAGACCACCATCACGGCGGTCCGGTGCTGCGCCTGCTCGGCCCGTTCGAGCGTGCGGTCGACCGGCCGTCGCGCATGTACGGGGTCGGCCTGCTGTTCGGACTCGGCTTCGACACGGCGACCGAGATCGGCCTGCTCGCCCTCGCCGGCGCCTCGACGCTGGCCGCCGTGCCGTGGTGGGCGGTGCTGACCCTTCCCGTGCTCTTCGCGGCGGGCATGAGCGCCTTCGACACCGCGCAGGGCGCCGTGATGCGCCGGGCCTACGCGTGGCAGCCGGATGCAGGTGAATCGGGTGGCCGCGGCATCCGGAATCGCGATGTCGGCGCGGTCTACGGCGTCGCGATGACCGTGCTCTCGGTGGTGGCCGCGGTCGTCATCGCCCTCGTGCAACTCTCGGGCGTGCTGGTCGAGAACCTCGGTCTCGGCGACCCGTTCGCCTGGATCGCATCCATCGGCGTCGACGACCTCGGGCTCCTCCTCACGGCGCTGCTGCTCGCCACGTGGGCGATGGTGCTCATCGCGACGCGACGCCCGCGTTCGGTGTCGGCCTGACCGCGACCGATGGCCCGCTGACGCCTCGAGGTGCCGGCTCGACGGTCACCAGCGGTTGCGCACCTCCTCGGCCCAGCCGAGCAGGCCGTCGACCGCGATGCGCTCGCCCCCGGCATCCACCCACCCGGAGTAGTGGCCGAAGCACTGGTGGCCGTGCGAGCCGAACACGAGCAGCTCGGTCGAGCTCACGCGGTCCCAGAACGGCTCGCAGCGCAGGTCGACGGATGCCCCGTGGATGCGCCACGGCGCGAGCCAGTCGTGCTCGTCGTACGCCCACTCGAGCTCGTCGCCGATCTTGTGCAGGCGTCCGTCGACGAGCACCGCGTTCTCGGTCGAGCCGGTGCCGTCGGTCCACTTGCCGCCGAGCTGGAGGCCGATCGTGCGGCCGTCGGGGGCCAGGCCCGACGCGGCGCCCCAGTTCCAGGTCATGCGGTACGGCCAGCGCCCGCGCCCGTGGTCGAGCACCGCCCAGCTCTCGCCCTCCGGCAGGTCGATGCGCTCGCCGGCGACCTCGAGCCATCCGCTCGCCCGCCTCGCGACATCCTTCACCGTGTACTGGAACCGCGTCGCCGACCAGGGCACGACGACACCCAGGCTCTCGTGGCCGACCGGCCGATGGGCCAGGATGTCGAGCCGCACGTCGCCTGACGTCGCTCGAAGCCGCGTGCCACCGTCGACTTCGTCGAGGTCGATCGAGATCGTGCGCGTGACCGCCCGGGCCGGGCCGTCGCCGAGCGAGGCCGGCAGCACGGCGCTCGAACCGAGCGGGGCGATCGCCGACCGGTCGATCGTCGCCCCGGTGCGACGGTCATGCACGAGCACGGCGTGCACCGCGGCGTAGTCGAGCGACGACACGGTGAGGGCGATCACGTGGGTCGGGGTGGTGACGGCCCAGTATTCCCAGCGCTTGTTGCGTCCCCAGACGTGTCGTCCGCCGATGCCCGACGTGTCGTGCAGGGGCGTGCGCGTCCAGCCGACGGACTCGGGGTTCAGTCGGCCGTCTGCGCCCACGAGGGCGACGGGTGCGGTGAGCTCGCGCTCGACGATGGTGCGGGGCATCCGGGTCCGATCTCGCGGGGGAATCGAGGTGAGGATGCGTCGCCGATCGGTCATGTTCGGCGCTGAATCCGCAGCGAGCGTAGCAGCGGATGCCCCGCGGACCCGCCGCCCCCTAGGGTTGGCGCATGCGAACCCCGGCGGCGTATCTGCGAGGAGTGCGGCATCCAGAGGCCTTCCACGGCAAGGGCGTGACGAAGGGGTACTTCGAGGGCTGGTACAACAAGGTCGTGTCGGCCGACCGTACGCAACGCTGGGCGGTGATCCCCGGGGTGTTCCGCGGGCTCGGCGGTGCCGCCGGCGGAGCTGACGGGCGCACGACCGACGAGGCGTTCGTGCAGGTGCTCGACGGGCTCACCGGGCGCAGCTGGTACCACCGGTACGAGGTCGGCGAGTTCGCGGCATCCGACCGGGAGTTCGACGTGCGCGTCGGGCCGAACCGGTTCTCGCCCGCGGGCATGACCCTCGACCTGCCGCAGTTCCGCGGCGAGATCGCCTACTCCACGCCGCTCGAACCGTGGCCCGTGACGGCGCGCGAGCCCGGCATCATGGGCTGGTACGGCCTCGTACCGGCCATGGAGTGCTTCCACGGCATCGTCTCGTTCGGCCACGGCCTCGCCGGCGAGATCGAGGTCGAGGGCCGCCCCACGAGCTTCGGCGGCGGGCGGGGCTACCTCGAGAAGGACTGGGGCCAGGCCTTCCCGGCCGGATACGTCTGGATGGCCAGCAACCACCTCGACACCGAGATCGGCGACGGAACGGATGCCTCGCTCATCGCCTCGATCGCGATCATCCCGTGGCTCGGGCGGGCGTTCCGCGGCTCGATCATCGGCCTGCGCCACGGCGGTCGACTGCACCGGTGGACCACGTACAACCGCTCGAAGGAGACCCGTCTCTCGATCGACGACACGCATGTGCGGTGGAGCGTCACCGGCCCCGACGGCGTGCTCGAGCTCGACGCCGAGCGGGTGCGCGGCGGGCTGCTGCACGCACCGCTCCGCACCGCCATGCACCAGCGGGTCGAGGAGACGCTCGACGCGAGCATCGCGTTCCGGCACCTCGACCACGACGGCCGCGTGCTGCTCGCCGGCACCGCGGCCTGCGCCGGCCTCGAGGTCTTCGGCGACACCGACCGGCTGCTCGCGCTCTGAGCTTCGTGGTCCCGCCGGTCGAGTAGCGACGGAGGAGCGTATCGAGACCCGACCGCGCTGGTCTCGATACGGCGCTGGCGCGCCTACTCGACCGGCATCGGACGCCCGCCCGCGGCATCCGCTCGCCCTGCGTCGACGCCGCCCGAAAAACGTACCCGGACGCCTCACAGGCGACAGGAGTAGGCTGAAATGTGACTTCCGGCGAAAACCCCGTCGTGGCCGAGGCTCCTGAAGAGCCCGCCGCGATCAGCTTCGCCGACCTCGGACTCGACGGCGCCGTACTCAAGGCCCTCTCCGACGTCGGCTATGAAACCCCCTCGGCCATCCAGGCCGCCACCATTCCGACCCTCCTCGCAGGGCGCGACGTCGTGGGCCTCGCCCAGACCGGCACCGGCAAGACGGCCGCGTTCGCGCTGCCGATCCTCGCGCGACTCGACGAGTCCCAGAAGACGCCGCAGGCCCTCGTGCTCGCCCCCACGCGCGAGCTCGCCCTGCAGGTCTGCGAGGCCTTCGAGAAGTACGCGTCGCGCATGCGCGGCGTGCACATCCTGCCCGTCTACGGCGGACAGGGCTACGGCGTGCAGCTCTCGGCCCTGCGCCGCGGCGTGCACATCGTCGTCGGCACCCCCGGTCGCATCATGGACCACCTCGAGAAGGGCACGCTCGACCTCTCGCAGCTCAAGTACCTCGTGCTCGACGAGGCCGACGAGATGCTCAAGATGGGCTTCGCCGAAGACGTCGAGACGATCCTCGCCGACACCCCCGCCGACAAGCAGGTCGCCCTGTTCTCGGCCACGATGCCGTCGGCGATCCGCCGCATCTCGAAGCAGTACCTGAACGACCCCGAAGAGATCACGGTCAAGACCAAGACCACGACCTCGGCGACCATCACGCAGCGCTACCTCGTCGTCGCGCACCAGCAGAAGATCGACGCCCTCACGCGCATCCTCGAGGTCGAGAACTTCGAGGGCATGATCGTCTTCGTGCGCACGAAGAGCGTGACCGAAGAAATCGCCGAGAAGCTCCGTGCACGCGGCTACTCGGCTGCGGCCATCAACGGCGACATCGCCCAGGCCCAGCGCGAGCGCACCGTCAACCAGCTGAAGTCGGGCAAGCTCGACATCCTCGTGGCGACGGATGTCGCGGCGCGAGGCCTCGACGTCGAGCGCATCAGCCACGTCGTGAACTTCGACATCCCGACCGACACCGAGTCGTACGTGCACCGCATCGGCCGCACGGGCCGCGCCGGCCGCACCGGCGACGCGATCAGCTTCGCGACGCCCCGCGAGCGCCGCCTCATCTCGGCGATCGAGAAGGCCACCCGCCAGGAGCTCACGCAGATGCAGCTCCCGAGCGTCGACGACGTCAACGTCACGCGACTCTCGCGCTTCGACGACCGCATCACCGCGGCGCTCGAGCAGGCGGAGCGCATCGAGGGCTTCCGCGACATCATCGGCCACTACATGAAGCACCACGACGTGCCCGAGGTCGACGTGGCCGCGGCGCTCGCCGTGGTCGCCCAGGGCGAGTCGCCGCTGCTGCTCGAGCCCGAGGCCGTGCGCCCCGCGCGCGAGTGGAAGGAGCGCGACGACCGCGGCGACCGTGGTGGCCGTGACGACCGCCGAGGCGACCGCGACGGCGGATCGCGCGGCGGGCGCTACGACGACGACCGCGGCGGCGACCGTCGCTCGCGCGGCGGCCCCCAGCTCGCGACCTACCGTATCGCCGTCGGGCGACGCCACAAGGTCGAGCCCCGCCAGATCGTCGGCGCGCTCGCCAACGAGGGCGGCCTGCGCCGCGAAGACTTCGGTGCGATCCAGATCCGCCCCGACTTCTCGCTCGTCGAGCTGCCCGCCGACCTGCCCCGCGAGACGCTCGAGCGCCTCGACGGCACCCGCATCAGCGGCCGGCTCATCGAGCTGCGCCCCGACCGCGGCGCGCCGCCCCGTCGTGACGGCGGACGCGACAGCGGTCCTCGCCGTTCGTACGGCGACCGCGACGACCGGCCCCGTCGCTCGTACGACCGCGACGACAAGCCGCGCCGCTCGTACGACGACAAGCCGGCCCGCTCGTACGACAAGCCGGCGGGCTCGAACGACGACGCCGCCGCAGACACTGCCGGCGCCGGCGACGACGGCGCCGGCCGCAAGCCGCGCCACAAGGGCACGCGCGACGAGTAGTCGCACGTGCGGCCGATCCTCGCGGCGACCGCTGCGGTCGTGCTGCTCGCGGGCCTCTGCCTGCAGTTGCTCGACCGCACGGTCGCCGTCGACCTCGCCGGCAGTGCGCTCTACGCCATGCTCGTCGGGCTCCTGGTCGCGATCGCGGGGCCGCGCCTCGCCGGCTGGATCGTCGCCCTGGCGGCCTTCGCGATCTCGGCGGGGGTCGAACTACTGCAGCTCACCGGAATCCCGGCGGCGATCGTGTCGGCCGTGCCGCCGCTGCGGCTCGTGTTCGGCAGCTCGTTCGATCCGCTCGACCTGGTCGGGTACGCGATCGGAGCCGTGGCGCTGTTCTTCGTGCACGCCGCGGTCGTACGAGCGGCGGGTCGGCGGCGGGCATGAAACGGCGGATGCCGCGGAGCACGAGCCCCGCGACATCCGCCGTTCGTCTTGCCCCGGTTCGGGCACGCGGGCTGCTAGCCCTGCACGCCGATCTCGAACGACACGCGGCCGTCGTCGCCGATCGACGCGTCGAGCGTCTTGTCGGTGAGAGCCATCGCCGCGGCCTCGCCGAGGTAGACCCGCGCGCCGTCGTGTTCGACGACGGAATCGGTCGGGTTCGGCGTCGGAACGATCGCGACGGCGAACTCGGTCGCCGCGGCATCCTGCGCGTTGATGCGCAGCCCGGACCCTTCGGGGGCTCCGTTGCGGGAGACGATCTCCTTCACGACGGTGCTGGCGTTCTCGGTCAGTGTGAGCATGTGCTCCTCCTCTGCGATCACGAATGTCCCACCATTCCGAAGCCCTCGAATCGTCGCAACCCCTTGCACCCGTCGATCGGATGTCCCACACTGGGCGCCCCTCGAACGGGTTCGCGCCGCGGCATCCGATCGCTCTCGCCCTCTGGTGATCACCTTTTCAGGACCACACCGCTCATGGCTGCATATTGCGCTCATGACCGCTGTGGTCCTGAAAAGGTGATCGCGCGGCGTCGACCGAGAAGGTTTCGGCTCGGTCACACTCCGTCTTCATGTCTCGTTCAGATTCACGTGTTCCGCTAGGTTGAGCCCGACGCCCGCCGTCGTGCGTCATAGCCGAACGATGGGACACCCTCGTGAACACGCGGATCGCCGAATACTCTCGGCCGCTCCATTTCCTGCTGCACATCAGCGATACGCACCTGCTCGCCGGCGGCGGTAGTCTCTACGATCGCGTGGCCAGCGAGCACCACCTCCGCACGCTCTTCGAGGAGTTCGAGGCATCCGGTGGGCGCCCCGAGGCGATCGTCTTCACGGGCGACCTGGCCGACAAGGGCGAGGCCGACGCCTACGACCGCATCCGCAGCATCGTCGAGCCCGTGGCCGAGCGCCTCGACTCGAAGGTGATCTGGGTCATGGGAAACCACGATGACCGGGCGGCCTTCCGCCGCGGACTGCTCGACGACCGCGTCGGCGGATACCGGTCGGTCGACCGGGTCGACGACGTGAACGGCCTGCGCGTCATCACGCTCGACTCCACGGTGCCGGGCCGCCACCACGGCGAGGTCTCGCCCGACCAGCTCGACTGGCTCGCCGAGGAGCTCTCCATTCCGGCGCCGCACGGCACGATCCTCGCGATGCACCACCCGCCCGTGCCGAGCGTGCTCGACCTCGCGGTCTCGGTCGAGCTCCGCGACCAGTCGGCGCTCGCCGAGGTCGTCGAGGGCAGCGACATCCGCTCGATCATCGCGGGGCACCTGCACTACTCGTCGACCGCGATGTTCGCGGGCGTGCCCGTGTCGGTCGCATCGGCGAGCTGCTACACCCAAGACCTCAACGTGCCCGTCGGCGGCACCCGCGGGCGAGACGGCGCGCGCGCGTTCAACCTCGTGCACGTGTACCCGTCGACCGTGCTGCACTCGGTCGTGCCGCTCGGCGAGACGCCCGCGCTCGACTGGATCGACGCCGACGAGAGCGCGCGCCGCCTCGCAGCCGACGGCATCACGATCCCGGATGCCGCGGCGCCGCCCGTGCCGAAGGACCCGCCGTTCACGATGCCGATCCCGGTGCTCGCGGGCTGACGCGCTCGCGCCCGCGCTCCGTCTTGCAGTCCGGCGACGCGGCGCGACGCCGTCCCATCCCACTGCCACGACCTTTTGCGGCGTGACGACCAGTGCAAAGCAGGCGTGAACCGGTAAAACGTCGTGGGGCGGGCGGTGGTCAGGCCGTGAGGTCGGGCGCCGGCTCCGCCAGCGACGTCGAGCCGGCGAGCGACGCCTCGCCCGCGACATCCGCCGTCTTCTCCCACGGGGCGGGGAACGGGAAGTAGTGCTCGAGGAACTCGGTGACCGCGGCCGTGCGCTCCTCGACCGAGATCTCGGGCAGGCTGCCGTCGTTGAGGCAGAACATGTCCTGGTCGCGGCGCTTGAGGAGTCGGCGCATCGCCGGCAGGGCGCGCTTCAGCGTGGTCTCGATGTACTTCACGCGGGCATCGGTCTGCACGACCGCGCGCCCGGTGAGCAGCGCGTAGTAGTGGTACAGCGAGTTCGTGACCGAGATGTCGGTGGCCGAGCGGAAGCGGCTCGCCGCGGTGCGCCGGAACTCCTCGGGGAACGCGGCCTCGAGGTCGGCCATGCCCGACTTGCGCAGGGGCGCGGCGCAGTGCTCGAGGTGGCGCGTCGTGACCTTGCCGAACCGGTCGCGCAGCAGGGCGCGGTTGACGCGCGCGGCGTTCTCGAAGCCCGAGCGGCCGGGGTGCGTGTCGCCCAGCCCGATGCGCGTCGACGCCTCGACGAACTTCGTGATGCCGCCGGGCGAGAAGAACAGTTCGGGTGAGACGGGGCGCCCGAAGAACATGTCGTCGTTCGAGTAGAGGAAGTGCTCGGCGAGGCCGTCGATGTTGTGCAGCTGGCTCTCGACCGCGTGCGAGTTGTGCGTGGGCAGCACCGACGTGTCGGCGAACATCTCCTCGCTGCGCACGAGCGTGACCTTCGGATGCCGCGCCAGCCACTCGGGCGCCGGCGAATCGGTCGCGATGAAGATGCGCCTGATCCACGGGGCGAACAGGTACACCGAACGCAGGGCGTACTTGAGCTCGTCGATCTGCCGGTAGCGGGCCTCGGAGTCGTCGCCCTCGCCGACGACGTAGCTCGCCATGCGCTTCGCTCGCTCGCGCACGAACTCGTCGCTCGAGCCGTCGACCCACGAGAAGACGAGGTCGATGTCGAAGTCGACGTCGCTCGCGAGCGACGCGAACATGTGCTCGAGGGTGGGCCAGTCGCGGCCGTGCAGGTGCACGACGTCGTCGATCGCCTCGGAGCGGGGGAGCGTGCGGCGCATGAGGGCGTTCTCGCGAGGCGCCTCGATGGTGTCGTCGCCGAACCGCCAGAACTCCAGCTGCACGCCCGTCTCGGGGCCATAGCGCAGGCGGCCGACCGGCTCGACGCGCGGGCGGTGGATGCGCACGACCGACGCCTTGCGGTGGCCGGAGAGGTGCCCGTCGGCGAGCAGCACCGGATAGGTCGCGCCGTCGCGTCGCGGCTCGACGGTCTCGGCGTAGAACGGCTCGGTCGTGAACGCCTCGGCGAATGCGCGGGCCACGGCCTTGCGGTCGGCGCGGTCGACCGCGATCACGAGACGGTCGTCGTTTCCGCGGACGAGCAGGAAGCCGATGCCGGCCTCATCGAGGGCGTCGCCGATCGCGCGGAGATCCTCGACCATCGACTCGCGCGGGGTGAGATGGCCGTTGCGCAGGGCGTACTGCCCCTTGCGCATGACGATGTCGTCACGGTCGAAGCGCGGGTCGCGGCGCTGCGAGGTGACGAGGACGAGCTCGGTGCCATCGGCGATGCGGAGCGGGGGCGGCGTGCCCGGCTCGGCGCGGGTGAAGGCGTGCCCGTCGCGGGGTGCTGATGCCGCGCCCGAGGGGCGGTCGATGGGGCGGTCGAGGTCGTTCGTCGTCAACTGGCTGGACTCCTGAATGTCTGGGAGCCGCGCGAAGCTCATCGGAACCTCGATTCTACGTCCGACCGGGGAATGACCGATATCGTCACCTGGATTTCGCCCCGTGACGCGGGAGACCCGCGTCGGAGGGCCTCCGAACGCGTCGAAACGCCGCCGCGTGACGGCCGGTGACGGTATCGGACACCGCGTGTCCACCGCGATTGCGGGCAGGGCGACCGCCTTCGTACGTTCGTGCAAACCCCGGGGGACACCACCTCGGCCGACACGCGAAGGAGGCACCGATGAGCGACACGATCGTGCGGTTCATCGCCGCGGACGACCCGCTGGCCAGACCGCTGCTCGACGACCTCGAGCGCGAATACGATGCACGCTACGGCGACCACTTCGGCTCGCGTGCGAGCGAGGAGATCAACCGCTACCCGGTGCAGGAGTTCGCGCTGCCGTCCGGCGCCTTCCTCGTGCTCGTCGAGTTCGTCGACGGCGTCGAGACGCCGATCGCCGGCGGCGCGTTCCGCCGGTACGACGACCACACCGCCGAGCTCAAGCGCATCTGGACCCGCGCCGACCGCCGGGGCCGTGGCCTCGCCGGCGAGGTCGTCGCCGCGCTCGAGGCCGAGGCCCGCCGCCTCGGCTACACCGACATCTTCCTCACCACCGGTCCCCGCCAGCCCGAGGCCGTGTCGCTCTACCTGCGCGAGGGGTACGAGCCGCAGTTCGACACGACGCTGCCGCCGGCCGAGGTCGGCATCCACGCGTTCCGCAAGCGACTCGTCGGCGTGCCGGCCGCCGCGGGCACGAGCACCGGCACGACGGCCGCCGCGGCATCCGTTCGCACCCCCGAAGGAGCGAACGCGTGAGCGCCGCAACCGGGCAACCGGTCGCACCCGGCCGGCCCGCGGCATCCGCCGGGCCCGAGTTCGAGCACGGCCTGAAGGTCGTCCCGGTGAAGCACTGGGGCCGCTGGGTGCTCTCGGCCGTCGTCGCGTTCGTGATCCTGCAGTTCCTGTGGTCGCTCGCGAGCAACGAGAAATGGCAGTGGGACGTCTTCGCCGAGTACTTCTTCGCGCCCTCGGTGCTGCAGTCGCTCGTGCTCACGCTGCAGCTCACCGTCATCTCGGGCGTCATCGGTTTCGCCCTTGGTGCCGTGCTCGCGGTGTTCCGGCTGTCGAAGTCGCCGCTGCTGAACGCCGCGGCGTGGTGGTACATCTGGTTCTTCCGGTCGGTGCCGCTCGTCGTGCAGATCCTCGTCTGGTACAACCTCGGCTACCTGTACCCGACGCTCGGACTCGGCACCCCGTTCACCACCGACTTCTGGCTCGTCGAGTTCCCGACGACGACGATGATCTCGGCATTCGCCGCGGCGACGATCGGCCTCTCGCTGCACCAGGCGGCGTACTCGGCCGAGATCATCCGCGCCGGCATCCTCTCGGTCGACCAGGGGCAGCTCGAGGCCGCGGCCTCGCTCGGCCTGCCGCGTCGCATCCGCTTCTTCCGCATCACGCTGCCGCAGGCGGCCCGGGCCATCGTGCCGAACGCGTTCAACGAGATCATCGGGCTCGTGAAGGGCACCTCGGTGGTCTTCATCGTCGCCCTTCCCGAGCTCTTCTACACGGTGCAGGTCATCTACAACCGCAACCAGCGGGTGATCCCGCTGCTGCTCGTGGCCGTCGTCTGGTACGCGATCATCACGACCGTGCTCTCGGTCGCGCAGTACTACGTCGAGCGGCGATTCGCCCGCGGAGCGGTGCGCGAGCTGCCCCCCACGCCCATCCAGCGTTCGCGGCAGTGGATCTCCGAACAGTGGTCGCGCCTCGGCGACAACCCGAATCAGGGCGGTGGGGCGGATGCCGCGGCGCACGCCACGACTCCAGGTGCGCCGCCCGGGGAACGGGCGCCCGAGTCCGAACGAGCGGATGCGGCATCCGTTCTCGACACCACGACCCCGCCCACGAAGATCGGAGCGACCCGATGAGCCAGACCGCCCTCGCCCCGTCGTTCGACGGCAACGTTCCGCTCGCGCCCCGCCCGACGGCGACCGTCGGCCGCGTCGAGATCCGCGACGTCACGAAGTCGTACGGCACGAACACGGTGCTGCGCGACGTGACGCTGACCATCGCGCCCGGGGAGGTCGTCGCGCTCATCGGCCCCTCGGGTTCGGGCAAGTCGACGCTGCTGCGCACGATCAACCACCTCGAGACCGTCGACCGCGGATCGATCACGCTCGACGGCCAGTACATCGGCTACGAAGAACGCGGTGGCAAGCTGCACGAGCTGCGCGAGGCCGAGATCCTGCGGCGGCGCACCCAGTTCGGACTCGTGTTCCAGAACTTCAACCTGTTCCCGCACCTCACCGCGATCGAGAACGTCGTCGAGGCGCCCATCGCCCTCAAGCGGCTCACGAAGCCCGAGGCCCGCGAGCTCGCCAAGGCGCTGCTCGCACGCGTCGGCCTCGCCGACAAGGTCGACCACTACCCGCGCCAGCTCTCGGGCGGGCAGCAGCAGCGCGTCGCGATCGCACGCGCCCTCGCGCTCTCGCCGAAGGTGCTGCTCTTCGACGAGCCGACGAGCGCGCTCGACCCCGAACTCGTCGGCGAGGTGCTCGACGTGATCCGCGGCCTCGCCCGCGACGGCACCACGCTCATCGTGGTCACGCATGAGATCGGGTTCGCCAGGGAGGTCGCCGACCGCGTCGTCTTCCTCGACGGCGGCGAGATCGTCGAGCAGGGCACGCCCATTCAGGTGCTGCGCTCGCCGAAGCAGCAGCGCACCAGAGACTTCCTCGCGAAGGTGCTCTAGCACCGGGCACCGAGTCCGACCTCGTGTCGGGCGCGCATCGCGAGCAAGACAAGCCCCGGTGCGGCATGGCAGTGCCGCACCGGGCGATCCGAGAAACCGTCCGGCCATCGGAACAGTTCGACACTAGGAGCATCCATCATGGCGATCAACAAGAAGCAGGCGGGGGTGATCGTCGCGGGCGTCGCGGCGGTGGTCCTCATCGGCGGCGGCATCACGTGGGCCGTCCTGGCCGGCGCCGACAACTCGGCCGAGGCGGCCGACGGCGGCAGCAAGACCACCGAGGAGCAGGTCGAGGCCTCGACGCAGTTCGACCTCACGTCGCAGAACGCGGCCGACCGTCCGAGCATCGAGCCCGTCGCGGCGGCCGTCGAGGCGCTGAAGGAGAGCGGCTTCGAGCCCATCGAGGCCGGCAAGCTCACCGTCGCGGTCTCGCCCTATGCGGCTCCGCTCGGCGTGCTCGCGTCCGACGACGACACCACCATCATCGGCAGCGAGGCGGACTTCGGCGCGCTCATCGCCGACGGCCTCGACCTCGAGTACAACCCGGTCGCCGTGAACTGGGCCGACTGGCCCCTCGGCATCCAGTCGGGCAAGTACGACCTCATCGCGTCGAACGTGACCGTGACCGAGGAGCGCAAGGAGCTCTACGACTTCGCGAGCTACCGCCAGGACCTGCTCGGCTTCTACGTGAAGGCCGACAGCAAGATCGACTCGATCTCCGAGGCCGCCGACATCTCCGGCCTGTCGATCGTCGTCGGATCGGGCACCAACCAGGAGAAGATCCTGCTCGCCTGGAACGAGGAGCTCGAGGCCGACGGCGAAGAGCCCGCAGAACTCGTCTACTACGACGACCAGGCCGCGGCGACGCTCGCCCTCACCTCCGGACGTATCGATGCGAGCTTCGGCCCCAACGCCACTTCCGCCTATCAGGCGGCCACGACCGGTGAGACGAAGCTCGTCGGCACGATCAACGGCGGATGGCCCGAGACCGCGCCGATCGCCGCAGGCACCGCCAAGGGCAACGGCCTCATCGAGCCCGTGCAGCTCGTGCTCCAGTCGGTCATCGACGACGGCACCTACGACGAGGTGCTCGACCGCTGGGCGCTCACGACCGAGGCTCTCGACGTCTCCGAGGTCAACCCTCCCGGGTTGCCGAAGTCCGAGTGAGGCAGAAGCTCGGATGACGGCGGATGCCGCGTGGCGGGTGGCTGCGCGGCATCCGGTTCTCCGGGGTCAGCCAGGTGGGGGCGACCTCAGGGCGGTGCGATGACGGATGCCACCGGCTGAGCGAGCGTCGCGTCACCCGGGCCTTCGCCCGCATCACCGCCGGCTTCGAGCTGGCCTGAACCAACCTCATCGCGGTGTACCCAAGCGGCCCAAGGGAGCGGACTCATAACCCGCTATTCGCAGGTTCGAATCCTGCCATCGCGTCGAAACGCCCTGAGAATGATGACCTTTCGATTTTCACTGAGCCTGGGTGGTTTTCGCTCATTCGTATAGACATCATATCGCGCTGATCAGGGATTCTTCTCAACGCGCATCTAATGGCACATCAATGGCACAAGATCTGGCTGGCGGACAGTCCACGTGAGCCGAGTCGACGAACCGACCGCGATGGATCCATCGCCGCGAAGCCGTAGATCGAGAATTTCCGCTACTGGACCTTCAACGCGCTTCGCCCTCGGGGGGCATGTCACCGGCGTCGAGGTTCCGGGGAGCCGGCTCAACGGCACCGAAGTGCAAGATGCGAGGGGCGCTACCCCGCCCCAGCGCGAAATATTCGCCAGTCTCTACGCGCACTTGCGGCTCGTCGCTGTCTTGGACATCTTCGAATACCCCGAGAGCGATGGATGTGCCTTCAACAGGCGAGAGGCCGACCTTCTGCTCTGGCTCGCGGCACGAGGTGAAAGTGCTGCGCCGATCGAAGAGGAATGCTTCGGCTTCAAGCACGACCGTCTCGATGTGTATTACGCGTTTCAGAGCCTCATTGAATTCGATCGAGTACCAATCTCGAGAGTCCTCAACGCCACCGTAGGGGGTTATCAACACAAAGTGCTTGGCTTCGTCTCCGAGCTCATCGATCGCCTTTCGTATTGCGGAGGCCGTCGGCTCGAGAATGTCGGCGGGCAGTTCGCGGAGCTCACTCACGATCTTCTGCTCCTCGCCCTCTACGAATCCCCGGGCGATCATTTGGCCAAGTTCCTTTGGATCGGCGTAGGTCTGGCTGAAAACTTCGTCCACGAGGTAATGCCTTGGGACCCGGAAATTCATTCCGAGAATAGGGCGCGACAAGTCGGCTGTATCTGGAGTTTCTTCCTCCGAGGGAATCAGTGCAGCCAGCCGTTGCCGCTCGTTCAAGGTCGCACGGAGGGCAGTTCGTAGCGTTTCAACTCGCGCTTCCGATAGCGGCTCGAGTGCCAGACGCTCATCCTCCGCGGCGTCCCACTCCGCGACGACTTCTGTAAGCCTCTGCTTGAGCCGCTCCTCGTCAGCACTCAGCACGCGGCCTTCATCGGCGAGAAGATTGAGGAACCGGTTGTACGTCGACGCCGTCTCTTGGTCTTCTGCCTGCGGTAAGCGCCCACGAGAGGAAGCAAGCGCGGACAGCTGCGCGCGATCGATATAGCGGGAGAGCTGAAGGGTCTGTGCGCGGTTGGATGCGGTTGTCTCAGACTCCCACCAATCCCACCGGCTAAACGGCGCAATGCCCCGTTCGGCCATGCGTCGAGCTGCGAGGATCTCCGCCAACGTGCCCCGCGGACTAACCGTCTCTCGAAGGCTTGGATCAGCCGGGCTGCGTGCGTCCCCCTTGTCTGCGAGGTAATCAAGCCATCCAGATAGCACGAGTTGACCTGCTCGAACGTGAGATCGGCTTGAGCCTTGCCGATCGAACTCGAACAAGCCGCTGAGCTCTAGCGCTGCCATCTGGGCTGCGTCCGGCTTCTTTGCGTCGAGTGCCAGCTTGACTAGTTCGACCATTGCCCAAGCCCCCCGGGCCTGGAGGTCTTCTCGTTCCTCCGAGGCTTTGTAGGAATAAGCCGCCAAGTTCTGGACACAGGTGGTGATACGTGGTGGCACTGCGTCGAATTCGCGTCCTCCGTTCCGCAGCACGTCGAACCACAATCTCGTGAAACTTCGAAGGCATTCGTCGACGTACTCCGCCGATCCCGTCCGAGGTGCTTCGAGGGCGCGAGTCATAGCCGCGCTGACAAATAGGTCGGCCACGCGGGGTGAGAGAAGCGCGTCCTGTTCGACCTCACCGATGCTGCGGAATAACCAGTCCCGCCGGGTGAACGACGTGCGTCGGGAGGGAGCCTTGTGTTCGGGGCCTGCGACCCAAACTCCCTGGACGATGTGCCCAAGGAGCTCCAAAGCTCGCTCAGCTGAGGCAAGGGCGCCCGATCGGAGATTCACGCCAATTGCATCCTTCAGGTTCGCGATCTCCCGATTGGTTTCCTCGTATGGGGTGACCGCCGTGGGGGGCTCGAACTCGATGCTTGATTGGAGAAGACGGACTACCCGGCCGTTCGTTGCTTCGTCGAGTCGATTCGATGTGATGACGCGGAAGGCCGTCTCTCCGAGCCTGGTGCGATCTCCCGGGTCAACATCGAGGGCGATTTGGGGTGGCGTGTATTGCTCGGCGGTACTGCTGACGGTCGAACTTTCCTCCGTGGCACGCAATGTGACGGAGTCGATCGCCTGTCGAACGATCTTGGCCTTGATGGCTTTGATGACGCGCCCAACCTCCGGCACCGGCACCCTCAGCGTGGAGGTCGAGGCCTTGGGAATTCCCATGGTCCAGCCCGAAACAACGAGGTCATTTAGTTCGTGAGTCGCACCAGCATGCTTGCGTGACGCTTCGTCGAGCCGATTAGACAGCGTCTCCACCAGCGCTTGACGCACTACTTCGTCAAGCTGGGATGGATGACCAAAGAGCTGCGTCAGCCTGACGGTTGACACCACCAGCATGACGACCGTTGGTATGAACCAGAAGGCGGATATGAAGATGACGCCGAGCATGCTTTGCAGCCAGATCGTCTCGATAGCTATGACCGCGTTGGCTACGAGCCCTACACCGACGAACCGACTGGCTCCTACGTACTCCAACACTCGTCCTCGAGAGGCTCCGATGGCGAGGGGTGCCTCGGCAAAGAGCTGGGCCGCAATGGCTAGCCCGGCAAATCCCACCGACAAGAACGTCGTCTGGACCTGCCACAGAATCCCGTCACCGCCGCGTGCTGCGGGTAGATTCTCCAAGAGCCAAGCGGGATCGCCCGAATAGTGCGCCACGGCGAGCACCGTCACGCTCAGCACCAGAGCGCACGCGAGGAAGATAATGTCGCGCCACTTCATGCCGACAGATCACCTTCAACAACCGCTTTTTGGGGCACGACGCGACACTACAGGAGCCGTTGATCGGTTCCACCGGTGGGTAATTGCTCCAGTTGCTTGAGGGCAGGCGTTCCGAGGTCGGCGACTCAGTATGCGGTTCGGGCAACCGGGACAGACGGATCGCCGCTGATGCAGCGCGCGCAATCCGCGAGCCGGGTCACGTAGCTCTGGTGTGAGTCCTTCAACGCCGTCGGGGTGATCCACCGCGGCGGATCGTCGAGGCCGCGAGTTGCCGTTCACCGCGTGGTGCGGTCACATTTGACAAAGCATCGCTGTGATACTGGACCATCGCGTATTGCATCACCACTTGTGCAGATGGAACGGTTTGCCACGGACGAGTCGACCGGATCGCGTGATGGCCAAATCCCAGGCTTCTTGATCTAAGCCGGGCGGCGGATTCGGGGGGAGTTCCTCCCCCTTCACTTGATTGGTGCCGGTGACGTAGCTGCCGAAAGAACTTGCTGGCACGACGACTCCGTGGTCCTTGACCTCGACGCCGGCCTTTGTGGTCACCCACCCATTGGTGATCATTTCGAGCACGGTTGCGCCGCTCATCCATGCACCGTCGTCCTTCTGACGTGCAGATACTGAGTCCAGCAGGACGGAACTGAGGTTCGCGAAGAATGCTTCAGGCGACATGGAGTGCGCAGCCTCTGCCTGTCCGTGTCGCGTCATGTCCGCGGCCAATTCCGCGAACACGGTTTCAGCCGCGACACCTTGATCCCACGTGCCGCGCGCCATGCCGAACTCGCCGGAAATGTGGGCGACATCCAGGAACTCCGCCGCGTCGTCCGTAGCTGGGTGAAACGTTATCTGAATCCGTGGAGAACTCGGCGAAGCGCCTGCTGGCACCGTGATCCGGGCAGAGCCCGCCTGTCCGTCTCCTCCTGCAATGGCATTGATGTCTCTTGCAGCCACCAGCCCCTCGCGGGTTGACTCGAATGTCGGCAGCGTCGCGACGCGCTCGGCAGCGGCCAAGCGCCCACTCGCAGCACTACCAGCACTTGCGTTGAACTTTTCGTCAAGTTCGTCGAGTCGCGGCGTGATCGCCTCCGTCACTCGGTTCGCCGCGTCTTCAGCCGCCTTCTCCGCGGCGGTGCTGACCGCCAAAGCGTTCTCAGTGCGTACCTGACGAACGATGACGCGCTCAAACCAGACTAACAACGCGGCGAGAAGAAGCGATGTCCCGACGTTTACACAGACACCTGACCAGAACGAGGCGGCATCGCTGCGCAGGGCCGTTTCGGCGTAGGCGATCATCTTGCCGAGATGTACGCAGACAGCGCCCAAGAGCAGAAACAGCGCGACGAGCCACCACCGAACCGCTACTTTGGGCTGCTTGCCCGCACCCTTCGGGTCGTGAGGTTTAGACATGATTAGACGATAGGGACTCGCGCCGACACGTCAGCGCGGGAAGGATTGCGCTATCGGTATAGACCTGCCTCCGGTGTCCTCCTGGGGGCGGTGTCTCGACTGAAGTTGGTCTCGTCTGCCAGGAACCATGATCGGGGCGACCCTGTTCGGCAATCGAGCCGAGCTCAGGCGAAGCGTGCGAGGCGGAACGGCTCCGGGGAGGTGCGGCCCTCGGCGAGGTCCGCGAGCACGCGGCCGATCGCGGGCGTGAACTTGAAGCCGTGGCCGGAGAAGCCGGCGGCCACGACGAGCGGGCCGACGGCGTCGAGTACGAAGACCGAGTCGGGGCTCGTCGTGTAGGTGCAGCTGATGGCGCGTGCGGCGTCGGCGTCGGCTCCGGGGATCCACTCGCGCACGTAGCGGCGGAGGGCCTCGAACTGCACGGGCTCGGCCGTGAAGTCGCGGCGGTCGGGGTCGACGACGGGTCCGGTGCCGTGCCAGCCGGCCTTGACGCCCTCGCCGGGCGTGAGCATGCCGTAGACGCCCGAGTACCACCACTCGTCGCCGGGCCCGGGGCGGTGGTTGAAGCCGGGCCATTCGAACGAGGTGTCGATCACGGCGAAGTGTCCGGGCTGCTCCTGCGTGACGACGAGCTCTGGCAGCGGCAGCAGGCCGCCGACGAGCTTCGAGGTCCAGGCGCCGGCGGCGACGATCACGCGACGGGCGGTGAACGTGGCTGCCTCGCCGGCGTCGTCGTCGAGCGTGACCTCGACGCGGTCGTCGTCGAGCACGCGGATGCCGCGCACGGGCGCCTCGTGGCGCACCTCGGCGCCTCGGGCGGCGGCCGCCTGCTGCAGCGCGCGCACCGATGCGTCGGCGTTCAGCCGCCCGGCGGTGGGCGTGTGCAGCACGCGGGTCGTGAAGCGGAGACCTGGCCAGCGCTCACCCGCCTCGGAGGCGGGCAGAAACTCGCTCGGGATGCCGACGGCCCCGAGTGCCGCATGCACGGCGTCGAGGTCGGGGTGGTCGCCGTGGTTCACGATGCCGACCTGGGCGAGCAGGCTCGTGCCGGTCTCGGCCTCGAGCTCCCGCCACTGCCGGCCCGCCTCGACGAGCAGGGCGACGTGTGCGGCATCCGCGTACGAGACGTTGAAGTTGCGGCTCGCACCGTGCGAGGCGCCGCTGGCGTGCCCCTCGGCGAAGCGCTCGAGCAGCAGCACGTCGCGCCCGCGTGAGGCGAGCTGCCAGGCGGCGGCCGAGCCCATGGCGCCGCCGCCGACGACGATGACGTCGTGATCGGTCATGCGGCGAGCCCGCGAGTGCGCACCGCGGTGGGCACGTCGATCGTGAACGCGAAGAGCTGGATGCGGCGGTCGCCCTCGACGATCACGTGCTCGCGCTCGGGCAGGCGGGCGAACCCGAGGCGGCCGTAAAGGCGGTGCGCGCCGGTCATCTGCTCGCCGCTGTTCATGACGACGCGGTCGAGTCCGCGCAGGCGGGCGAGCTCGATGGCGAGGCGGGTGAGGGCCTCGCCGATGCCGCGTCCGCGCGCGGGCGGGTCGACGGCGAGCAGGCGGAAGTCGAGTTCGCCGGGCTGGGCGAGCGGCGAGATCGTGCTGCCGCGACGGGGCGTCGCGACGCTGCCAAGCAGTTCGCCGGTCGCCGGATCGGCGGCGACCCACACCTGGTGCTCGCGGGCGCGCGGGGCGACATCGGCGATCGAGGCGCGGTAGCCGTCGGTCAGGTCGTACGCGTAGTCGTAGGCGCGCAGCGACAGGGCGCCGACGGCCTCGAGTTCGTCGTCGCGCACGAGCCTGATCACGAGGTCGTCGCGGTCGCGCAGCGGCAGGCGGTAGTCGACGTGGTCGATGCGGTCTTCGGATGCCGCGGCATCCGTCTCAGGCACCTGCACCGCGCCGGCCGACGTGAAGCGCTCGTAGCCGAGCCGCTCGTAGAGCCGCTGCGAGGTGAAGTTCAGGGTCCCGGTGTCGAGCACGACGGCGGGTGCGCCCCACGTGAGCGCCTCCTCCTGTGCGGCGAGGGCGAGGGCCTCGCCGATGCCGCGTCCGCGGGCCTCGGGGGCGACGCCCAGCAGGCGGAGCTCCGCCTCGTCGCCGGTCGCGAGGCGCGCCTGCGCGGAGTCGGCCCGCACCAGGCTCACGGTGCCGAGGAGGCGGCCGCCCGCGGCATCCGCTCGCCCGGATTCGTTTTCGGGCTCGTGCTCGACGGCGACGAGCACCGCGCCGTCGGCCGCGCGTTCGGCGACCGCGTTCACGAGCGCGCGCCGCTCGGCCGAGACGGGCAGGTGGCCATACGGCCCCGTCGCGAACGCGAGATCGGTGAGCGCGACCACGGCCGGGTACTCCTCGGGTCGCGCGGCGCGGATCGTGAACGCGGTCGCCGCGCCCATCAGGCGGCCGCCGTCTCGAGCACGCCGGCCGTCGCGGCGGCGCCCGTCGACTCGACGATCGCCGCGGCATCCGTCTCGGAACCGCCCGCGAAGGCCGGACGGGCCGCGTACGGGTCGCCCTCGCCCCAGAGGGTCGTCGGAAACTCGCGCCGCAGCACCGGGAACACCTCGGAGGCGAGGCGGTCGAGCTGCTCGTGCTGCTGCTCGATCGGCAGCGTCGTCGGCAGGCTCACCGACTGCAGGTCGTGACCGAAGGTCTCGTGGAACCGGCCGATCTTGTCGATGACCTGCTGGGGGCTGCCCACGAGCGCGGGGCCCTCGGCGATCGCGTGATCGATGTCGCGGAAGGGGGTGTTGTTGCCTGGAACATTGGTCGCTGCCACCAAAGCATCGTAGACGGGACCGTAGAGCTCCTTGGCCTGCTGCGTCGTATCCGCCAGGTAGAGCGAGCCTGATCCGGCGCCGACGTAGGCGTAGCGGGGGTCGTGGCCGTGCCTGGCGTATTCGTCGCGGTAGTGCCGCACGAGCACTGCGTAGTTCTGCAGCGGCTGGATCGCGTTGGCGCTGAAGAGGGGGTCGCCCCACTTCGCCGCGAGGGCCGCGGAGGCGAGCGTCGTCGCCGAGCCGTGCCACACGCGGGGCGCGCCGGCGAAGGGCCGGGGGAGCGTCGTCGTCGCGTGCTGCGCGCGCGTGTACGGCGTCGCCGCCCACTCGACGTCGGTCTCGCGCCAGAGGCGGCGCAGTAACGCGTACTTGTCGGCGAGGAGCTCCCACTGGTCGTCGATCTCGAGCCCGAACAGCGGGAACTGCGCGGCCTCGTTGCCCTTGCCGATGGTCAGCTCGAGCCGGCCGCGCGAGAGCTGGTCGATCGTCGCGTAGTCCTCGGCGACCCGCACCGGGTCGAGCACCGAGAGCACCGTGACGCCCGTGTGCAGGCGGATGCGCGAGGTCGTGGCGGCGATCGCGCCGAGCAGCACCGTCGGCGAGGACGACAGGAAGTGCCCGGCGTGGCGCTCGCCGACCGAGAACGCATCGAATCCGAGGCGCTCGGCCCGGCGGGCGGACTCCACGGTCTGGTCGAGCCGTTCCGCGGCGCTCACGAGCCGCCCGGTGACGGGGTTCTCGACGTGGGGGACGATGTCGAGCAGCTGGAACCGCATGGCTCAGACCGCCGTGCTCGTGGCAGCCGTGCTCGTCGCCTCCGTGCTCGTCGCCTCGACCCGCGCGAGCGGGGTCTTCTCTCCGGCCTCGATGCCGACCGGCAGGCGGTTGCCGGCGGGCGGCAGGGGGCAGGTGGCGTAGTCGGTGTAGGCGCACGGCAGGTTCACGGCGCGGTTGAAGTCGAGCAGCACGGTGCCGTCTTCGGTGGGCGCGTCGATCGCGAGGCTGCGGTTCGCGGCGTACGTGGTGAGCCCGCTCGTGGCATCCGTGAACAGCACGAAGAGGCTGCCGGGCTCCTTGCCGTTGAACGCGATCAGGTGGAAGGCCTCGCCGCGCAGCACGAACTCGACCTCGCCCGGCGCCTCGTAGACGTGCTGCAGGCCCTCGACCGCGGCGTCGACCGTGACCTCGCGCGGCTCGTCATACGGCACGAACCGGCCGAGGGCGAGCCAGCGCGGGTTCGGCAGGTACGTGGGCGTGCCCGAGTAGGCCGCGAGGAACGGGAACGCCGGGTCGCGCGGGCGCACGATGTCGTTGCCGCCGCGGCGTGCGAGCTCGATCGCGAGCTCGCCCGAGCGGAGCGTGAGGCCCCCACGCTCGGGGATGGGGCCGAACTCGTGGCGCCCATCGAGCGCGACGCCGTCGAGCTCGAGCACCTCGCCCTCGTCGAGTTCGACGACGGGGCCGGCGTCGCTCGTCGACCAGCGACCCGGTGCGCCGTCGAGACGCTGCGGTTCGGCGCCGAGCCAGTGCAGGCCCGTGACGGCGAGGAAGCCGTGCCCGCTTGCCCGGGCTGCCTCGTGTGCGCGGTGCCACTCCTCCCACTCGCGGGCGAAGGCGGCGCGGTCGATGGGCGCGGCGAGGGCGGCGGCGGGTGCGTCGGCGGATGTCGCGGCGGGGGCTGCTGCGGCGGAGTTCGAAGTGGTCAGCGTGTCGGTCATGTGGGAAGACTAGGCAGGTCGCAAGGCGGTTCCGGAGGTCGTGACGGCAGGTTTCGGGCGGGCGTCACGGGGCGTAACCGCGGGCGGCTCGACCGGCCGGAATTGGTCGCTCGACGGCTCAGCCGACGCGCACGGCGCCGCGGTCGAACGCCGAGATCGCGACCGCGGCGGCCGACAGCACCGCGAAGACGACGGCGGCCGTGGCGAAGCCGGTCGCGGGCGTCTCCCCGCCGAGGAACAGCCCGATGCCGACGGCGAGGCACACGGCGCCGGCCAGCCGCTGGGCCAGCGCGAGCACGCCGGCGCCGACCCCCGCGGCATCCGCCGGCGCGTGCTCGAGGGTGAGCGTCTGGTTCGACGGGATGGCGAGCCCCGAGAGCACCCCGTGCACGGTTCCCACCCCGACGAGGGCGATCAGCACCAGGGGCGGCGAACCGGTGGCCACGAGCGCCGCCTCGACGGCCATGGCGACCGCGCCGGCCGCGAGCACGATCGTGATGCCGCGGCGCCCGAACCGGATCGCGACGCGCCAGCTCTGCATGCTGCCGATCGCCATGCCGAGCGCACGCGGGGCGAGCAGGAGCGCGGCCGTCAGGGCGGGCAGTCCGAGCCCGTCGATGAGGAACAGCGTCGAGACGATGCCGAGCCCGAGTCCGGCGCCGAAGGTGAGCGTCGCGACCCCGGTTCCGAGCATGAAGCCGCGCGAGCGCATGAGCGCGGGGTCGAGCACGGGCGAGGCGCGGCGGCGCGCGATGCGGCGTTCCCAGCCGGCGAAGGCGAGGCCCGCGATCGCGGCGACGACGAGCCAGAGTCCGCCGCCCGGCACCCCCGCCGTCACGGGCAGCATGAGCGCGAGGATCGCGGCCATGAGCAGGGCGAGGCCGATCAGGTCGAAGCCCTGTCGGCTGCCGGATCGCGGCACGGACGGCAGTACCGCGAGGCCGGCCACGAGCAGCGCGAGCGCGACCGGCACCGAGAGCAGCACGACGAGCCGCCAGCCGAGGCCGGGCGCCGTCGTGGCGAGGACCCATCCGGCGACCGGCGGCGAGACGAGGCCCGCGATCGACGCCGACACCGTGTAGGCGCCGATCGCCTTGGCGCGAGCGGGCCCCGTGAACAGGTCCTGGAAGTAGCCGAGCACCTGCGGGTTCACGAGTCCGGCGCCGAGGCCCTGCACGAGTCGCGCGATGATCGCCACGTTCGCGTCGCCCGCGCCGGCGGCGAGGAGCCCGCCGACGGCGAAGAGCAGCAGCCCGACGAGGTAGGGCACGCGTCGTCCGAAGACGTCGCCGAGGCGTCCGCCTGGCAGCAGCGCGGCCCCGAACGCGAGCGAGTACCCGGCGACCAGCCACTGCACCTGCCCGGCATCCGCACCGAGATCGTCGCGCAGCCCCGGCACGGCGAACGAGAACGCCGCCTGGTCGATGATCGTCACGAAGCCCGTCGACACGCCGAGGGCGAGCACGCGCCCCGACGTGCGATCCCGTGGGGTCGCGGATGCCGCGGGCCTCACTCCGTGCTCACGCAGGCCGGGCGCACGGCGGCCGTGCTCGCGCGGGCCGTCCTCGCACGGGCCCTGCTCACGCAGGCCGTGCTCACGCCGGTCCCGCTCATGCGAACGTGCGCTCGACGTCGACCGCGCCGCCCGCCGCCGCGAAGTCGTCTCGCACGGCGGCCAGCAGGTCGGCGTCGGCCAGCACGTCGGCGACGGTCGCCGCGAGGCCGTACGCGGCATCCGTCACCGCCTCGAGCGATGCGGGGGAGCCCGCATACTCGGCGAACTCGCGCGTGTGCAGCGCGATCTCGGGCGGCGCGATCGCGATGACCGGGTGGATGCCGGGCAGGCGCTGGCTGATGTTGCCGAAGTCGGTGGACGCGGCCTGGGCGCCCGGCGCATCGGCGGCGCGCAGCACGCGGCGGCCGCGCTCGGCCTGTGCAAGCGCCCACCGTTCGGCGAGCGGGCCGTTGTGACGGATCGGCAGGCTGAACGGCTGCGGATCCCACGTGACCTCGACGCCCGTGCCGGTCGCGAGCGCGATGCCGTTGGCGATGTCGTCGACGCGGGCCGAGAGCTCGCGAAGGGTCGAGATCTCGTGCGAGCGCACGTAGTACTCGAGCTCGGCGCGCTCGGGCACGACGTTCGGGCGGGCGCCGCCGTCGACGAAGACGCCGTGGATGCGGTCGCCCGGCGGCAGGTGCTGCCGCAGCAGGCCGACCGCCTGGTAGTTGAGGGCTGCCGCATCGAGTGCGTTGCGACCCTGGAACGGGGCGGCCGAGGCGTGCGCTGCGACGCCGTAATAGACGACGCGCACGATGCGGCGGCCGATGAAGACGGGGTCGGCGAGGTCGGCGCCGAACGGGTGCGCCATGACGGCGATGTCGACGTCGTCGAACGCGCCGGCGCGGGCGAGCAGTTCCTTGCCGTTGCCGCCCTCCTCGGCGGGCGTGCCGATGAGCAGCACGCGGCCGGGCACGTTCGCGGGGTGCTGCCGCCTCGCCTCGGCGAGGGCGAGGAATGCGCCGACGGATGCCGCGGCGATGAGGTTGTGTCCGCAGGCATGGCCCATGCCGGGCAGGGCGTCGTACTCGGCGAGCAGGGCGACGGTCGGGCCGGTGGGGGCGCCGTCGGTGCAGGGCGCGCCGGGCGCTGTGGGCAGCTCTGCGACGAACGCGGTCGGCAGCCCGAAGACCCCGAGTTCTGAGCGGATGCCGCTGGCTGCGAGCGTCTCGACAATGGCCGCGGCGCTCTTCACCTCGGCGAACCCGGGTTCCGCGAGCGCGAACAGGTGCGCGGAGAGGGCGCCGAGCGTCGGCGCAAGGTCGTCCACGGCGGCAGCGAGGGCGGCCCGCAGCTCGGTGGGGGCCCCGCCGTGCGGCGAGGAGATGGGCGGAGCCGCACCCGCGAGGCGTTCGGCCTCGCGGGCGACGGCGTCCAGGTGCAGGGTGCTCGGCGTCGTGGGCCGGGCACCGATCCGCACGCCGTGCGTCGCGGCGGTCACGCCCCGACCGTGGCGCCCGCGAGCTCGGACTCGGCCCGCTCGGCGCCCCGATCCTCGCCCTCGACCGGTGCTGCCACGTCGTTCCACGCCTCGGCGAGCAGGCGGTACGACGCGACACGCGCCTCGTGGTCGTGCGTGATCGTCGTCACGAGCAGCTCATCGGCGCCGGTCGCGCGCTGCAGCGTCTCGAGCTGGGCGACGACGCTCGCGGCCGAGCCGACGAAACGCGTGTCGAGGCGATCCTGCACGGCGTCGAGCTCGATGCTCGACAGCTCGGCGTCGGGCGTCGCACGCTCGGGACTCGGGTAGGGCACGGCGCCCTGGCCCTCGCGGATCGAGAGCACCCACTCCGCGTAGCCGCGAGCGAGGCGCTGGGCCTCGCCATCCGTCTCGGCCACGACCACGTCGACCGACACGATCGTGTGCGGACGCTCGAGCTCGGGCGAGGGGCGGAAGTGCGCCCGGTACTCGGCGACGGCCGCGAGCACGCCGCTCGGGGCGACGTGGTAGTTCGCGCCGAACCGCAGGCCGAGGCGTCCGGCGAGGCGGGCGCTCTCACCCGCGCTCGATCCGTGCACCCAGAGCTCGACGGGGGTGCCCGTCGCGGGCTGCGCCTGCACGGCCACGCCGTCGGGTCGGCTGTCGTCGGCGAAGCGCACCGGGCCGGCGAAGAAGTCCCGCAGGGCGTCGACGTCGTCGGCGAAGCGGTCGGCGTCGCCCACCGTGCGCCCGAGGAGCCGCGCCTGCAGCGCGAACCGGGCCCGATCGAAGCGGAACGGACGCTGCGGCGGGATCACGAGTCCGTCGATCACCTCGTTGGGTGCGGGCGGAGCGGGCTCGGCCGCGGTCTCGGGCGCGACCGGCACCGCGGGCAGCGGCGGGGCGGCCGGCACGGCCGAGGGCCCCGCGGCGGCTCCGCCATCCGCCTTCGCCGGGGGGAGCCCGCTGCGGCCGAGACCGAGGTCGACGCGGCCCGGCCAGAGCGCCGCGACGGTGCCGAACGCCTCGGCGACCTGCAGCGGCTCGTAGTTGCCGAGGATCGTCGCCGCGGTGCCGACGCGGATGCGCTCGGTCGACGCGGCGAGGATGCCGAGGAACGTGTGCGGGGCCGCACCGGCGACACCCGGGTTCAGGTGGTGCTCGGCGAGCCAGTAGCGCGCGTAGCCGAACGCCTCGGCCCGGCGCGCCAGGTCGATCGAGCGGTGCAGCGCCTCGCCGGCGTTGGACCCCTCGGCGATGGGCACGAGGTCGAGCACGGCGAGCGGCACGCGGCGGGCGGGCTCGGCGGCCCGCGACTCAGCCGACACGACGCGCCTCCTCGGCATCCCGCACGGCCGCCACACGGGCGCCGGGCTCTGGCAGCTCGAGGTTCTGCCGCAGCGTCGCGCCGGGCTCGTACTCGGTGCGGTACACGCCGCGCTCCTGCAGCTCGGGCACGACCCGGTCGACGAAGGCGTCGAGGCCGTGCGGCGAGGTCGTGCCGACGACGACGAAGCCGTCGGTCGCGCGCTCCTGCACGTAGCGGTCGAGCTCGGCGGCGATGTGCGAGGGCGTGCCGATGAACGACTGGCGTCCGGCCACCTTGATGACGAGCTCGCGGATCGAGAGCCCCTCGGCCTCGGACTGCGCGCGCCAGGCGCGGGCGATCTGCACGGCGTTGGGGAAGCGCGGCGCCCAGCCCTTCGTGATCGTGCCCGCGACGGTGTCGGCCGGCCCCTCGCCCGGGTCGAACTCGGGCAGCGGCCCGTCGGCGTCGTAGCCCGTGAGGTCGGTGCCCCAGAGCTGCTCGAGCGCGGTGATCGCGTTGCGCGGCGTGACCTGGGCGAGCGAGGTCGCGCGGGCGACCTCCTCGGCCTCGGCCTGCGTGTCGCCGATCGCGAACGTGACGGCGGGCAGGATCTTGAGGGAGTCCTCGGTGCGGCCCCATCCGGCGAGCCGGCCCTTGACGTCGGCGTAGAACGTCCGCGCCTCGTCGAAGGCGCTGTGCCTGGAGAAGATCACCTCGGCGTGCTCGGAGGCGAAGTCGCGCCCGTCGGCGGAGTCGCCCGCCTGCACGATGACCGGGTAGCGCTGCGGGCTGGCGGGCGTCGTGAAGCGACCGCGCACGTCGAACTGCGCGCCGCGGTGCGCGAACGCGCCCGCCTCCTCGGCGTCGCCGGCGAGGAACCGCCCTGAGGTGCGGTCGGCGACGATCGCGTCGGCCGACCAGCTGTCCCAGAGCTCCTTCGCGAGGCTCACGAACTCGTTCGCGCGGTGGTAGCGGTCGGCGTGGTCGAGGTAGCCGCCGCGGCGGAAGTTCGCGCCGTGGAACGCGTCGGAGCTCGTCACGACGTTCCACCCTGCGCGTCCGTCGGAGAGGTGATCGAGCGTCGAGAGCTGCCTGGCCAGCTCGTACGGCTCGTTGAAGGTCGCGTTCAGCGTGCCGACGAGTCCGATGTGCTCGGTGACGCCGGCGAGGGCGGCGAGCACGGCGAGGGTGTTCGGCCGGCCGACGACGTCGAGTTCGTGCAGCTGCCCCTTGTGCTCGCGCAGGCGCAGACCCTCGGCGAGGAACAGGTAGTCGAAGCGTCCGCGCTCGGCGGTGCGGGCGAAGTGCTCGAACGCGCTGAAGTCGATCTGGCTGCGGTGCAGCGGGTCGGCCCAGAGCGTCGTGTTGTTCACGCCCGGGAAGTGGGCGGCCAGATGCACCTGGCGCTTGGCCTGCGTCGGCTTGCTCTGGGTCGGCTTGCTCTGGGTCATCAGGCGGCCTCCTCGTTCGTCCGTGCCGCGGCGGCGGCGGTGTATCGGTTCTCGGGCAGCTCGAAGCCGAGCCGTTCGCGCAGGGTCGTGCCCGCGGCATCCGCTCGGGGCAGTGCGGGCAGCACCCAGTCAGCGAGCTGCTCGAGGTCGCGCGGCAGGCGGGCGGGGCGGATGCGCACGCCGTCGTAGCCGAGCGCGGTCCAGCCGTCGATGCGCTCGAGCAGCTGCTCGGGCGTTCCGGCGAAGACGAGGGCGTCGGATGTCAGTGGCGAGCCGTTCTGCTCGTCGAGGCGTTCGAGCGCGGCGCGGGCGGCGGCCGGCGTCGACTCGAGCACGACGAGCACCTCGGCGAGTACCGACAGCCGGCGGCCCGTGCGGCCCGTGCGTGCCTCGGCGTCGCGCACCTCGGCGAGGATCGAGGCGGACTGCGCGTCGTCGTGCGGCGTGACGAACACGAGGTCGGCGCTCGTCGCGGCGAGCTCGTAGGGGATCGTCTGGTGGGCGAGCACCGCGACGAGCGGCTGGCCCTGCGGCGAGCGCGGCACGATCGAGGCGCCCTTCACGTCGAACCACTCGCCGGTGAACTCGGCGCCGTGGATCTTCTCGCGGTCGATGAAGCGGCCGGTGGCGGCATCCCTGATGATCGCGTCGTCCTCCCAGCTGTCCCAGAGGCGGCGGACCACCTCGACGACGTCGCGCGCCTCGTCGAACCCGGGGCGGATCTGCTCGGAGTCGCCGGCGAGCAGCGCCTCGACGTCGACGGGCGGCACGGTGCGACGGCCGAAGTGCGCGGCCTCGTTCGGCGAGCCGGAGAGCTGCGGGCGCCAGCCGGCCCGGCCGCGGCTCGCGAAGTCGAGGGTCTGCAGGCCCGTCGCGACGTGGAACGGCTCGGTGTGCGTGGTCGTCACGGTGGGCACGAGGCCGATGCGGCTCGTGACGGGCGCGACGAACGAGGCGATGAGCAGGGCGTCGAGGCGGCCGCGCACCTGGTCGATGCGGTCGTCGGCCGTCCAGAGCGTGGAGGTCTGCAGTCCGAGCGCGTCCTCGATGGTGACGAGGTCGACGTCGGCGCGCTCGGCGACCTGCACGAGGTCGCGCCAGTAGCGGCGGTTGAAGAGTTCGGTCGGTCGCGCCGACGGATCGCGCCAGGCGGCGGGGTGCCATCCGGCCCCGTCGAGGGCGACGGCGATGGTGGGTCGTCGAGTCATGCGATTCACCTTCCGCGCGTTCCGGCCGGGCGTGCAAGGCGGCCCGTCACGAGGTGAAGTCGAAGGTCATACGGCTTCATCGGATGCCGCGGGCCGAGGTCATACGCGGTCACACCATCGGTGCGCTCGCCGTCATGTTCCGTCGCGCGGAGACACTCGGCGCCACCTTCGGTCACGCTTCGCGACACGGCTTGGCCGAGGCCGGATCCGACGGTTCAGTGGCGGCATGACCACCCTTTCGACCATCGCGTTCCTGACCCCCGGCAACTACGACGACGCCCGACCCGAGCAGGGCCTCGAGGACACCCTCGCCCTGTTCGAGCACGGCGAGCGCCTGGGCTACGACGGAGCATGGGTGCGTCAGCGCCACCTCGAGCACGGGGTGTCGTCGGCGCCCGTGTTCCTCGCCGCGGCCTCGCAGCGCACGCGCCGCATCCGGCTCGGCATCGGCGTGATCCCGATCGGCTACGAGAGCCCGTTCCGGCTCGCCGAAGACCTCTCGACGGCCGACGTGCTCTCGGGCGGCCGGCTCGAGGTCGGCGTGAGCGCCGGCCGCCCGCCGCATGTCGAGCTCATCGGCGAGCGCGTGTTCGACGGCGACTGGAGCGGGCAGGACTTCTCGCACGCCCGCGTCGACCGGCTGCTCGAGAACCTCTCCGGAGAGTTCCTCGGCGACGCCGACACGGTCATCCACTCGCCGGGCAACGTGCAGCGTCCGCGCCTGCAGCCGCACGCGGCCGGGCTCCGCGACCGGATCTGGATCGGCGCGGGCTCGGCCCGGTCGGCCGAGTGGGCCGCCGAGCGCGGGCTCGGCCTGCTGACGGGCAACATCGTCTCCGGCGGCCCGGTCGACGCCGGCGGACCGGCCGCGTTCGGCGCCACGCAGCTCGAGGTGCTCGCCCGCTATCGCGACGGATACCGCGGCGCCGGGCGACCCAGGGTCGCGCTCGGCCGGGTGATCGTGCCGACCGACGGCGCCGACCGCGCCACGAGGGCGAAGTACGCCGAGTACCGCGCGAGCCGCGAGGAGCGCACGCGCCTCGCCCACGGCGAGCGCCTCACCCAGTTCGCGCCCGACCTCATCGGCACGGCCGAGCAGATCCTCGAGCAGCTCGCCGCCGATGCCGTGGTCTCCGACGTCACCGACCTGCGGCTCGAGCTGCCCTACGAGTTCTCGGTCGACGACTACCGGCAGATCCTCGACGACGTCGCCCGGCTCGTCGCGCCCGAGCTCGGCTGGGCCGGGGGCGACGGCAGGGGCGAGGGCGTGGCGTCGACGCCGGTGACGGCGGCCGCCTGATGACCAGGTACGTGCTGCTGCGCCTGCTGCAGGCGATCGGCGTGCTGTGGGCCGCGTACACGGTGTCGTTCCTCGTGCTCTACGCGCTGCCCGGCGACCCCGTGACGCTGCTCGCCGGGCCGGATGCGACCGACATCTCGCCGGCCCAGCTCGACGCCCTGCGCGCGGAGCTCGGGCTCGACCGGCCGCTCATCGTGCAGTACCTCGACCAGCTCGGCGCCGTGCTGCACGGCGACCTCGGCACGTCGATCGTCACGGGCCGCCCCGTGACGGAGATCATCGGCGAGGCGCTGCCGCCGACGATCGCGATCGCGACGTTCGCGCTCGTGATCGCCGTCGTCGCTGGTGCGGGCATCGCCATCGCGGCGAACTACACGAGGCACCGGTGGCTGGCCGACGTGCTGCTCGGCCTGCCGCCGCTCGGCGTCGCCGTGCCCGCGTTCTGGTTCGGGCTCATGCTCATCCAGTGGTTCTCGTTCACGGTGCCGATCTTCCCGGCCGTCGGCGACCGCGGCTTCGCGTCGCTCGTGCTGCCGGCGATCACGCTCGCCCTGCCGACGGGCGCGACGATCGCGCAGCTGCTCTCGAAGAGCCTCTCGAACACGCTGCGCGAGCCCTACGTCGACACGGCGTGGGCCAAGGGAGCCAGCCGGGCCCGCGTGCACCTCGGCCACGCGCTGAAGAACGCCGCGCTGCCCGCGCTCACCGTCACCGGCCTCATCGTCGGGCAGCTGCTCTCGGGCACCGTCGTCACCGAGACGGTGTTCTCGCGGCCAGGCCTCGGCCGCGTCACGGCGGGCGCCGTGCAGCAGCAGGACGTGCCCGTCGTGCAGGGCGTCGTGCTCGTCGCCGCCACGGCGTTCGTCGTCGCGAACCTCGTCGTCGACCTCGTCGCGCCGCTGCTCGATCCGCGCATCGTCACGGGCGGCGCGTCGAGCCGACGGCGCACGCCGGCCGGGGCTCGCCCCGCTACGGCCCGCCCCGCTGCGGCCCGCCCGGCAGCCACCCACACGCCGGCCGCACGGCCCGCCGCCGCATCCGGAACCGCGGCCTCCGCCGTGCCGTCGGCCGCATCGACCCAGGGGGAGCCCGCATGACCGACACCACCGCCCTCGTTCCCGAGCGGCACGAGCAGTCGGACGACGTCTTCGCGGCCACCGCCGATGCGCGTTTCGCCGACGCGGTGCGCAGCCGATCGGCCGACGCCGCCCTGCGCGCCGGCCGGGGCCTCGGCCGGGTGCTCGCACGGCCGACGCTCCTCATCGCGCTCGTGTGGCTCGCGCTCATCGTCATCGCCGCGGTCGCGCCGAACGTGCTCGCCCCCGGCGACCCGCTCGACGGGGTGCCCGCCGATCGGCTGCAGGGCCCGTCGGCCGCGCACTGGTTCGGCACCGACCAGCTCGGCCGCGACCTCTACACCCGCGTCGTGCACGGCACGGCGCTGACCCTCTCGGCCGCCGGCATCGCCGTGGCGGTCGGACTCGTCGTCGGCACGTTCCTCGGCCTGCTCGCGGGCTTCGTCGGCCGGTTCGTCGACGAGGCCGTCATGCGGTTCGCCGACGTGCTGCTCGCGATCCCCGCGCTGCTGCTCTCGCTCGCGATCATCACCGCGCTCGGCTTCGGCACGATCAACGTCGCCGTCGCGGTCGGCTTCGCGAGCATCGCGACCGTCTCGCGCATCTCGCGCTCGGAGGTGCTGCGCGTGCGCAGCTCGGTCTACGTCGACGCGGCCCGCGCCTCCGGCGACCGCTGGGGGCGCGTGCTGTTCCGCCACGTGCTGCCGAACTCGGCCGGGCCCGTGCTCGTGCTCGCCGTGCTCGAGTTCGCCGGGGCGATCCTCGCGGTGTCCGCGCTGAGCTTCCTCGGCTACGGCGCACCGCCGCCCGCGCCCGAATGGGGATCGCTCGTCTCGGGCGGTCGCGACTTCCTGCGCAACGCCTGGTGGCTCACGACCTTCCCCGGTCTCGTGATCGCGGCCACCGTGCTCGCCGCCAACCGGGTCTCGCGCGCCCTCGACACCGAAGGGAGGCGCACGCGATGAGCGCCGCACCGACCGAACCATCCGCCGCAGAAGGCGGAACGCCGAGCCGCACGCCCGACCGCACACCCGGCGGCACGCCCGATCGCACGCCCGACCGCACGCCCCTGCTCGAGATCACGAACCTCGCCGTGAGCTACCGCACCGCCCGCGGCACGATCGACGCCGTCCGCGATGCCAGCCTCACCGTGCACGCCGGCGAGACGGTCGCGATCGTCGGCGAGTCCGGCTCCGGCAAGTCGACGACCGCGCACGCGGTCGTGCAGCTGCTTCCGTCCACCGCGTCGATCGCGGGCGGCAGCGTTCGGTTCGAGGGGCGCGACGTCACGGCGATCTCGCGCGTCGAGCTGCGCGGCCTCCGCGGGCGCGCGATCGGCTTCGTGCCGCAGGACCCGACGGTCAGCCTCAACCCGGTGCAGCGCATCGGCCGCCAGGTCGCCGAGGTCCTCGAGATCCACGGCCTCGCCGACCGGCGCACAGCAGAGGCCCGCGCGGTCGACGCGCTCGCCGAGGCCGGACTGCCCGACCCAGAGCGGCAGGCGCAACAGTACCCGCACGAGCTCTCTGGCGGCATGCGGCAGCGCGTGCTCATCGCGATCGCCCTCATCGCCAGGCCCGCGCTCGTGATCGCCGACGAGCCGACCAGCGCGCTCGACGTCACCGTGCAGCGGCAGATCCTCGACCGCATCGACGCCCTGAAGCACGACCTCGGCACCGCCGTGCTGCTCATCACGCACGACCTCGGCGTCGCCGCCGACCGCGCCGACCGCATCGTCGTCATGTCGCAGGGCGAGGTCGTCGAGCAGGGCACGCCCGCCGAGGTGCTCGGCTCGCCCTCGCATCCGTACACGCGCGCCCTCATCGCCGCAGCCCCGAGCCTCGACCTCGACGAGCGATCGCGGGCGGCGGATGTCTCGGGCCGGGCCGATGCGTCGGGCGTCACGGTCGCGGCGGGCTCCGGTTCCGCGTTCGCGTCGGGCGGGTCGGATGCCGCGGGCGCGCCGCCTGCGGGCGTGCCGTCGCCGCTCGTGGTCGCCCACGACCTCGTGAAGGAGTTCCCCGTGCCGAGGGCGGCGGGCGGCGGCGTGCACCGCGCCGTCGACGGCGTCGACTTCGCGATCCCGCGCGGACGCACGCTCGCCCTCGTCGGCGAGTCGGGGTCGGGCAAGTCGACGACTGCACGGCTCGTGCTGCGGCTCGCCGAGCCGACCTCCGGCAGCGTGGACTTCGACGGCGTCGACCTGACGGCGCTCGGCCAGGGGGCAGTGAGACGGTTCCGCCGGCGCGCCCAGCTCGTGCACCAGAACCCGTACGCGTCGCTGAACCCGCGCCTGCCGATCGGTCGCATCGTCTCCGATCCGCTCGAGGCCTTCGGGGTCGGCAGCCGCGCCGAGCGGCGGCGCCGCGTCGAGGAGCTGCTCGACGTCGTCGCCCTCCCGAAGGGGACGATCGACCGCAAGCCCGCCGAGCTCTCGGGCGGGCAGCGCCAGCGCGTCGCGATCGCCAGGGCGCTCGCCCTCGCGCCGGACCTCGTCGTGCTCGACGAACCCGTGTCGGCGCTCGACGTGTCGATCCAGGACCAGATCCTCACCCTGCTCGCCGGGATCCAGGCCGAGTTCGGCGTGAGCTACCTCTTCATCTCGCACGACCTCGCCGTCGTGCGCCGCATCGCGCACGAGGTGATCGTGCTGCGCGACGGGCGCGTCGTCGAGGCGGGGGAGGCCGCGCGGATCTTCCGCGATCCACGCGAGGAGTACACGCGGGAGCTCCTCGACGCGATCCCAGGGCGCGCCGTCCGCGCCTGAGACCCGGCCGCGCCGTCCGCGCCTGACACCCGGCCGCGGCATCCGACCCGGAACCGCCCGGCTGCAGCATCCGGAGCCGCTGCCGCAGCACCGACCACCCGAACCACAGACCAGCACACCGAACACACCAGGAGAAGCACATGCGCACCACCTCACGCTTCGTCGTCGCGGCCATCGCGACGACGACCGTCTTCGCCCTCGCGGGCTGCGCCGACGCCCGGTCGGCCGGCTCGGGCGACGGCACCGCGACCGTCGTCGACGGCGGGCAGCTCGCCTTCGCGATCGCCAACGACCCGATCTCGCTGAACCCGTCGGGCACGGGCTCGGGCAACGACACGCTCTACGTGACGCGTCAGCTCGTCGACTCGCTGCTGTACCAGAACCCCGAGACGGGCCGCCTCGAGCCGTGGCTCGCGAGCGACTGGTCGTCGAACGACGACGCCACCGTCTTCACGTTCACGCTGCGCGACGACGTGACCTTCTCCGACGGTACGCCGCTCACCGCGGCCGACGTGAAGGGCACGTTCGACGACATCGTCGCGGCCGGCGCCGCGAGCCAGGCCGCCGCGCTCCTCATCGGCTACGACGAGACCGTCGCCGTCGACGAGCACACGGTCGAGGTGCGCTTCAGCACGCCGAACGCGGCGTTCCCGAACTCCACCGCGACGGTCTCGCTCGGCATCGTCGGCGCGGCCACGCTCGAGACGCCCTACGACGAGCGAGCGGATGGCGCGGCCATCGTCGGCTCGGGCGCGTTCACGCTCGGCGAGTACACGAAGGACGTCGAGACGGTGCTCGAGCGTCGCGACGACTACGCGTGGGCGCCGGAGGCGCTCGGCAACGACGGTGCGGCCCACCTCGACGAGGTCGTGTTCCAGGTCGTGCCCGAGGCGAGCGTGCGCACCGGCAGCCTCACCTCCGAGCAGGTCGACGTGGCCGGCGGCGTGCAGCCGAACGACGTGCAGACCATCGAGGACGCCGGCTTCCCGCTCGTGTACCGCGGCAACCCGGGCGCGACCTTCGGCGTGTACTTCAACGAGTCGCGCCCGGTCGTCTCCGACCTCGCCGTGCGCCAGGCCATCGCCGCGGCGATCGACCCGGAGGTCGTGCGCGACACCGCGCTGAACGACCTCTTCGCCGTCGCCACGAGCCCGCTCGCGAAGACCACGCCCGGCTTCGCCGACGAGGGCGACGCGTTCGAGTACGACCCCGCTGCCGCGGCCGACCTGCTCGACGGCGCCGGCTGGACCGAGGGCGCCGACGGCATCCGCACCAAGGACGGCGAGCCGCTCAGCCTGAAGCTCGCGTGGATCACGAACTTCGGTCCGAACCAGACCTCGCTCGAACTCATCCAGCAGCAGCTCAAGGAGGTCGGCATCGAGATCGAGCTCGTCGGCGGCAGCGTGCCCGAGTTCCTGAAGATCCAGGAGACGGGCGACCTCGACCTGTCGTGGCAGAACCTCTCCCGCGCCGACGGCGACGTGCTGCGCACCACCTACTCGGTCGCCGCGACCAACCGCCTGCACCTCGACGACCCCGAGCTCGAGGCGCTGCTGCAGGAGCAGGCCGCGCTCGCCGACCCCGACGCCCGCGACGAGGTGCTCGCCGAGGCGCAGGCCCGCATCGCCGAGCAGGTGCACCAGGTGCCCGTGCATGAGCTCACCTCGATCCTCGGCACGCTGCCGACCGTGCACGGCGTGAGCCTCGGCGCCGACTCGCGCCTCGACTCGCTCGTCGGCGCATGGGAGGAGGCCGAGTGACCGCCTACTACGAGGCATCCGACCGCAGCTACACCAAGGTCTACAAGGAGCACGCGCCCGACATCCTGAAGGCGTTCGCCGACTTCGACGCCGCCGTGTTCGCGGCGGACGGGCGCGAGATCCCGCTGAAGTACCGCGAGCTCATCGCGCTCGCCGTGTCGGTCACGACGCAGTGCTCGTACTGCATCGACGCCCACTCGAAGAACGCGGTCAAGGCCGGGGCCACCGAGACCGAGCTCGCCGAGTCGGCGTGGGTCGCGACCGCGATCCGCGCCGGCGGCGGCTACGCGCACGGGCGGCTCGCCTTCAAGCTCTCGGGATTGCACGAGCACTGATGGGCGAGACGCTGTTGACTGGGACGGTGAGCGAGACGACGAGCGAAGCGCCTGCGGGCGGAACGCTGCTCGAGCGCGAGGCGCTGCACTACATCCGCGAGCTGATCCGCATCGACAGCGTCAACACGGGCGACCCGCGCACCATCGGCGACGGTGAGACGCGGGCCGCCCGGCTCGTGCAGGCGGCGCTCGCCGAGGCCGGGCTCGACAGCGAGCTCATCGAGTCCACGCCGGGCCGCGGCAACGTCGTGGCCAGGCTGCGGGGCGCGGGCCCCGACGGCGGCGAGCCCGAGCGTGGCGCGCTCGTGGTGCATGCCCACCTCGACGTGGTGCCGGTCGAGGGGCAGGACTGGCGGCATCCGCCGTTCGGGGCCGAGATCCACGACGGCGAGCTGTACGGCCGGGGCGCCGTCGACATGAAGAACTTCGCCGGCGTGCTCCTGGCGGTGGCCCGCGCGTTCGCCCGCGAGGGGGTCGTGCCGTCGCGGGACCTCGTCTTCGCGTTCTTCGCCGACGAGGAGGCGGGCGGCACCTGGGGTGCGAAGTGGCTCGTCGAGCACCGGCCCGACCTGTTCGCAGGCGCCACCGAGGCGCTCAGCGAGGTGGGCGGGTTCTCGGTGCCGATCCCGCAGGCCGGCACGGCGCCAGGCGCGCCGGGGGCTCCGGATGCCGCGGGCCCGGCCGCACGGCCACGGCGGGCGTACCTCGTGGCCACCGCCGAGAAGGGCGTCGGGTCGGCGCGCATCACGGCGCGCGGGCGCCCCGGCCACGGATCGCGCCCGACTCCCGACAACGCCGTGGTGCGCATCGCGCAGGCCGTCACCGCGATCGGCGGGCACCGGTTCCCGTTCACGCGCACGCCGGCACTCGAGACGTTCCTGCACACCTTCGGCGAGGCGCGCGGTCTCGCGTTCCCGGATGCCGCGGCCGACATCGAGGCCGACCTCGCCGCGCTCGGCTTCACGGGGTCCCTCGTGAGTGCCGGCGCCCGCGACACGGCGTCGCCGACGGTGCTCGAGGCCGGAGCCAAGACCAACGTCATCCCCGGCGTCGCGACGGCGAGCCTCGACGTGCGCGTGCTGCCCGGCCACGAGGAGTCCTTCGTCGACGAGCTGCGCGCCGTCGTCGGCGACGACGTCGAGGTCGAGGTCGGCAGGTGGATCCCGCCCATCGCATCGCCTGTCGACGCGCCGATCGTCGCGGCCATGCAACGCGCGATCGAGGCCGACGACCCCGAGGGGCTCGTGGTGCCGTACCTGCTGCCGGCGAGCACCGACAACAAGCACCTGTCGAGGCTCGGCATCTCGGGATACGGCTTCGTGCCGCTGCGGGTGCCAGACGAGTTCGACGTCTTCGGGCAGTTCCACACGGCCGACGAGCACATCCCGGTCGAGGCGCTCGCGTTCTCGGCCCGCGTCACGGAGCGTCTTCTGCGGCTCGCCTGAGCGCCTCGGGCGGCGGGCGGCGCGGGCGGCCACCGCCCGACGTGTCGTCATGCGGCGCAATGCGTCGGCCTGTTGCGTCCGCTTACCGACCGCGTCGGCGGTGCTCGCGACATCCGCCCCGCTCCACCTAGCGTCGAGCCATGCCGAACACGACACCGCGACGAGGGGAACGACGATGACCAGACTCATCATCGGCGCGATGGTGCGCGCGATCGGCGCCTACCCGTCGGGCTGGCGCTATCCGGGTGCGCACCGCGACCCGCGCCACGACGCCGGCGTGCTGCGCCTGACCGCGCGGCTCGCCGAGGAGGCCCGTCTCGACTACCTCTTCTTCGGCGACTGGCTCGCGACGGGCCACGACCTCGAGCACCACGACCCCTACCTCGTGGCCCGCATCGACCCGCTCTCGACGATCTCGCACCTGGCGGCGGTGACCGACCGCATCGGGCTCATCGCGACGGTCGACTCGACCTACGCCGACCCGTACACGGTCGCGCGGGCGACGGCCTCGATCGACCTGCTCTCGGGCGGGCGTGCCGGGCTCAACCTCGTGACCTCGGCCGATCCGCGTGCGGCGGCGAACCACGGGGTCGACTTCGACCGCGCGAATCCGAGCCGCTACGACCGGGCGGTCGAGTTCGAGGCGGTGCTGCGCCGCCTCTGGGACTCCTTCGACGACGACGCGATCGTGGCGGATGCCGCGACGGGCCGGTTCCTCGCCCCCGGCAGCCTGCACGAGACCGGCTTCCGCGGCCAGCACGTGCGCTCCGCCGGACCGTTGAACGTGCTGCGGCCCGTGCAGGGACACCTGCCGATCGTGCGCTCGGGCGCCTCGCCGCGCTCGCAGCTCATCGCCGCGCAGAGCGCCGACCTCGCCCTCGTCGCCGCGAACGACCTCGCGCACGCCGTCTCGGTGCGCGAGGAGCTGCGCGCCCTCGCGTTCGAGTCCGGGCGAGACGACCGCACCTTGAAGGTCATCGCACCCGTGCTGCCGATCGTCGGCGAGACCCGCGCCGATGCGCAGCAGCTCGCCGACGAGCTCTCGGAGCTCATGCAGATCGTCGAGGACTGGCCCGACGGCCCGCCGCCGGGGTTCCCGGCGTCGCGCTCGCTCGCGAGCCTGTCGCCGCTCGTCGGCGTCGACCTCACGGGCCGCTCGCCCGACCTCGCGGTGACCCCCGCCATCGCGGCGCAGTTCGGCGCAGCGGGGCAGCAGCTCGTCGAGATCGTCGCCGAGCGAACCGGGCGCACGCCGGGCGGCACCCGGCCGCCGACCCTGCGGCACCTCGTCGTCGCCGCGGCCGTGAACGCCCCGATCATCGTGGGCACGGCCGACGACATCGCCGGCGAGTTCGAGACCTGGGGCGAGGCCGGAGCAGTCGACGGGTTCAACGTGCTCTCCGCGGTGCAGCCGTCGCAGTTCGAGGCGTTCACGACCCTCGTCGCGCCCGAGCTCGTGCGTCGCGGCGTACTGCCGCCGGCCTACGAGGGCGAGACGCTGCGCGAGCACCTCGGGCTGACGCGGCCAGAGAGCAGCTTCGCGCAGCCGAGCTACGCGGGCGCCCACATCTGAACGGTCGGTGACGGGTCTCGATACGCGCTTCGCGCTACTCGACCGGCGGGGGTCTCGATAGGCGCTCGTGCTTCTCGACCGGCGGTCGGGTCGCGCCGGTCGAGTAGGCGCGAAGCGCCGTATCGAGACCAGCCTGCCGCGGGTTCGTGACCGAATGTTGCACCCGATGACCACGTGCGACGCCCGACGGTTGTCGGCCCCGCCGCGTCGGTCGTAGGTTCGACGCCTGACCCGCGATTGGAGCCGGCGTGATCGACACCGCAGCACGCACCGACGTGCGATCGGTGCGCACGGATGCCGCGGCCGGCCCGATCCCCGACGGCGCCTCGCCGCTCGCGCAACTGACCGACGCCGGCCTCGAGGTGCCCGTGCTCGGCGGAGCAACGGTGCGGCACGTGAACCTCGACGTCGCGGCATCCGCACCCGCACTGCAGGCCGTCGCAGCCCACGTCACGAGGGTGCTGCCGTACTACTCGAGCGTGCACCGCGGCAGCGGCTACCCGTCGCAGGCCGCGACCGCGCTCGTCGAAGACGCCCGCGTGAGCGTCGCCCGCCACGTCGGCGCCCGCGACGGCGACCTCGTCGTGTTCACCCGCAACACGACCGAGGCGCTCAACCTGCTCGCGACCGCCGTGCCCGGCGACACCGTGGTGCTCGACATCGAGCACCACGCGAACCTGCTGCCGTGGCGAAACCGACGCGTCGTCGTCGCCCGCGCGAGCATCGCCGAGACGCTCGTCGCGCTCGAGACCGAGCTCGCCGCGCGCCCGGCGGCGCTGCTCTCGGTGACGGGTGCCTCCAACGTCACGGGCGAGGTGCTGCCGATCGCCGAGCTCGCACGCATCGCGCACGCGCACGGCGCCCGCATCGCCGTCGACGCCGCCCAGCTGCTGCCGCACCGGCGCATCGACGTCGCGGCATCCGACCTCGACTTCGTCGCGTTCTCTGGCCACAAGGCGTACGCGCCCTTCGGCGCCGGCGCGCTCATCGGCCGGGCCGACTGGCTCGACGCCGCCCCGCCGTTCCTCGCCGGCGGCGGCGCGGTCGAGAACGTCGCCGTCGATCGCGTCGAGTGGCGGACCGGCCCCGACCGCCACGAGGCCGGCACACCGAACGTCGTCGGCATCGCCGCACTCGCCCGTGCGCTCGTCGAGCTCGAACGCCTCGGCGACGCCGAACGCGAGGCGCACGAGGCCGGGCTCACCGCCCGCCTGCACGACGGCCTCGCGTCGCTGCCCGGCGTGCGCGTCATCCGCGGATTCGACGACGCGACCGACCGGCTCGCCATCGCGACCGTCGAGCTCGACCGCGGGTCGGTCGGCCTCGTCGCCGCCGCCCTCGGCGCCGAGCACGGCATCTCGGTGCGCGCCGGCCGCTTCTGCGCGCACCCGTTCTTCGACCGCGTCTCGTCGCGCTCGAACGGGCTCCGCGCCAGCCTCGGCGCCGGATCCACCATCGACGACGTCGACCGCTTCATCGCGGCGCTCGGCCTGCTCGTGACCGACGGCCCCGCGCACGAGTACTCGCGCACGCCCGACGGCTGGTGTCCCGTGACCGACGACCGGCCGCGCGCCTCGTTCGACTGAGGCCCCGCGCCGACTGAGGCGCCTCGTTCGACTGAGGCGCCGCGCGCCGACGCGCCCCGCGCCTTCGCAGGCTGCCGTCAATACGATGGGCGGTATGCGTGCGGCGAAGATCACCGGGGGGCTCGGCGCGTTCATCGCCCTCGCCCTGTTGAGCGGCTGCGCCGTGAACGAGCAGGACCAGCAGCCGAGCGAGCTCTCCGGCACGATCGACGGCGCCGGGTCCTCGGCGCAGGCGGCGGCGCAGGAGGTCTGGATCGCCGGCTTCCAGACCGCGAACGGCAGCGCGACGGTCAACTACGACCCTGCCGGATCCGGTGCAGGCCGCGACCAGTTCCTCACGGGAGCGGTGGGGTGGGCGGGCAGCGATGCGGCGCTCGATCCCGACCAGACGACCGGCGACATCGGCCGGTGCGTCGACGGTGCGGGCGCGGTCGACCTGCCGCTCTACGTCTCGCCGATCGCGCTCGCGTTCAACATCGCCGGCGTCGACGAGCTGCGCCTCGACGCGGCATCCGTCGCCCGGATCTTCAGCGGCGAAATCGACCGCTGGAACGACCCCGCGCTCGTCGCCCTGAACCCAGATGCGGCACTGCCCGACGCGCGCATCACGGCCGTGCACCGATCCGACGACTCGGGCACGACCGAGAACTTCACCGACTACCTGCACGAGGCCGCGCCCGCCGAGTGGCCGAACGAGCCGTCGGGCACGTTCCCCTACGAGGGCGAGGCCGCGCAGGGCAGCTCGGGCATCGCCTCGGTGATCCGCGACGGCGTCAACGTCATCGGCTACCTCGACGCCTCGCGCGCAACGGACATGGGCGTCGCACAGCTCGCGGTGGGCGACGACTTCGTCACGCCGACGCCCGAGGCGGCGGCGGCGATCCTCGACGTCTCGCCCATGCAGCCCGGCCGTGCCGACGACGACCTCGTCATCGACATCGACCGGTCGACGGATGCCGCGGGCGCGTATCCGCTCGTGCTCGTGAGCTACGTGATCGCGTGCCGCGCCTACCTCGACGCCGGCGAGGGCGAGCTCGTCGCCGCCTACCTGGCCTGGGTCGCGAGCGAGGCCGGGCAGGATGCCGCGGCCGACGGAGCGGGCTCCTCGCCCATCTCCGCATCGCTGCGCACCCGCGTGCAGGAGGTCGTGGCCACGATCGGCTGATCCGCTCCGCTGCACGGGCCCGTTCGCCGTCGGCCTTCGTAGACTGGACGGGTTCGACGAACACGAGACGTTCACGGGGGAGACGGATGCAGGCGCTGACCGAGGCCGAGGTGCGCGGCGCACTGCGCAACGCCTCCCCGGGGGAGCTCGCACAACTGTCGCTGCCGGTGTCGTTCTTCGTGACCGAGTGGGCGCACCTCGACGCCTTCGCGTGGCGCGACCCCCGCATCAGCGGGCGCGGCTACCTCGTGACCGAGCTCGACGGCTCGCCGGTCGGCGTCGTGCTGCGCACCCCCTCGCCGGGCGGATCGCACCATCGCGCGGCGATCTGCAACCTCTGCCACACCCAGCAGCCGGCCGACCAGGTCGCGATGGTCTCGGCGCGCAAGGCCGGCGCCGCCGGTGAACGCGGCGACAGCGTCGGCGTCTACATGTGCACCGACCTCGCGTGCCAGGACACCGTGCGCCTCGGCCGGCCCGCGGCGCCGTCCGAGGTCATGCCGAGCCTGCGCGAGCTCGAGAGCATCGAGGGCCTCGCCCGTCGCACCCGCGCCTTCGTCGCGAACGTGGTCGCGACCGACTGATCGAGCCTGAGGGGAAGGATGACGATGACGTCTTCCGAACGGTCCGAGCTCGAGGCCAGGGCGGCGGCCCTTCGTCGCATCGTCTACGGCACGCCCGGCGGGCACCTGAGCGCCGCCGCCGCGGAACTCGAGACGGTGGAGGCGCAGCTGCGCTCCGGTTCGGATCCGACCCCCGGGCCGGGTTCGGATCCGATCTCGGGGTCGGGGCCGATCGCCTCGCCGACCGCCGACCCCCTGCGCGCCGGCGGTCTCGCCGTGATCGAGCAGGTGGAGCAGATCGGGCAGCACCCGCAGGTCGATCCGGCTGTGCCCGACCCGGCTGTGCCCGACCAGGCTCTGCGCGACCCGGCCCCGCCCGGCGCCCCGCCCGGCACGCGTCGTCGCGTCCTCGTCATGGTCGCGGTGGCGGCCGCCATCGCCGTGGTCGCCGCGCTCGGTCCGCTGCGAGCGCTCTCCGAACCGCCGAGGGGCCTGGAGGTCTTCGATCGTGCGCCGGATCCGTCGCAGGCGCTGATGCCGGGCAACGACGACATCCTGACCCCCGCATCGCTCGCCTCGGTGAGGTACATCGGCACCGAGGTGGGCTACCGCGCCTGGGTGTTCCGCGACCGGGGCGACGTCTGCCTGACGCTGCAGCGCGAGAACTGGAACGGATCGGGCACCACCTGCGTCGCGGAGTCGGACTTCGCGCGCTCCGGCATCCGTCAGGTCGTGAGGTACGAGCAGCTGCGCGACCTGGCCAGGCCGGTGGGGGTCGGGCCGGGCGACGGCGTCGAGTTCGCCTGGACGGCGGACTCGACCGGGCTCGAGTGGTCGATGCGCAGGTAGCTCACGCGTGCCGCTCAGGCCCGCTGTGTACACTCGGCGCTTGTGAGTCAGACCGTTCCGTTCCCCATGCCCGTCGGGCGTCTGGAGGTCGTCGGCGTTCTCGATGCCGACAGGAGAGGGCCGTCGCGCCCGTGATCGCGCGCGCCTCGGCGCGAGCGGATCCCTGAGCCGCGCTCGCCGCTCGGGGCACCTCCACCCGGAACAGAACCATCACGCCCGGCCGCGCGAGCGACCGGGCACGACGAAGGACTCGACATCATGCTGCCCATCGACGGCGCGCGCATCCGCGCCTCATTCATCAACGCCTCGCAGCGCGAACGCGCCGCGGTGACCCTGCCCGCCGACTTCGCGACCCTCCAGTGGGATGCGTTCGACGTCCTCGGCTGGCGCGACCCCAAGCTGCCGAAGGTCGGCTACGTCGTGATCGAGACCGAGGGCGGCCTCGTCGGCGTCGTGCTGCGCCAGGCCGAGGGCCGCATCCGCACGCGCCCGCAGTGCTCGTGGTGCGAGGACGTGACCCTGCCGAACGACGTCGTGTTCTACACGGCGAAGCGCTCCGGCGCGGCGGGCCGCAACGGCGACACGGTGGGCATCCTCGCGTGCGCGGGCTTCGAGTGCTCGCGCAACGTGCGGCGCCTGCCGCCGGTGGCGTACCTCGGGTTCGACGTCGAGGCCGCGAGGCTCCATCGCATCGAGGCGCTGCGCGAGCACGTCGCCGGCTTCGTGCAGGCGGTGCGCGAGGGCTCCTGACCGGTCAGTGCGCGGCGTCGGGCGTGAGGGGCTCGAGCGTCGCGCGCTTGGCGGTGCGGCCGTCGCCCGACGAGCGACCGGTGAGGCGGCGGCCGATCCACGGCAGCACGAACTCGCGGTAGTACGCGGCCGTGTTGCGGCTGCGAGCACCCGCGGGGGCCGCGGCGACCTCGGCCACGCCCCACTCCTCGGGCACCGGCACGCCGATCGCGGTGAGCACGTTGCTCGCGACGCGCGCGTGCCCGAGCGAGTTCAGGTGCAGCTTGTCGGCCGACCAGTAGCGGATGTCGCGCAGGCCCCGGTCGTTGAAGTTGTCGACGAACGTGACACCCGGCACGTCGGCGAGGTCGATGAGCGCGGTCGTCAGCCGTGCGCCGCGGGCGTCGAAGACCTTGCCGAGCGGCAGGTGCTCGGTCGGGTTCGCGCCGCTCAGCATCAGCACGTGGATGCCCTCGTCGCGGATGCGGTGGATCGCCTGGCGGAAGCGTTCAGCGGTGACCTGCTCGTCCATGCGGGGGCGCAGCATGTCGTTGCCGCCGCCGTTGAAGCTCAGCAGCTCGGGCTTGAGCGCGATGGCCGCCTCGAGCTGCTCTTCGATGATCGGTCCGAGCTTGCGGCCGCGGATCGCGAGGTTCGCGTAGCCGATGGGCTCGCGTGCGGCGATGGCGAGGCCCATGGCGACGAAGTCGGCCCAGCCGCGCACGCTGCCGTCGGGCCGTTCGTCGCCGACGCCCTCGGTGAAGCTGTCGCCGATGGCCGCATAGGAGTGGAACATGGGCTCCACGCTACCTTTCCGTGGCGCACGGGCGGGCGCACCGCTAGGGTGGCCGAAGTGGGTCAGCTGACCCACTTCGGATCTTCGATGGCGAGGTACCCAGTGGTCGACGAACGCATGCCCCGATTCCCGAGGGGCTTCCGGTGGGGCGCTGCCACGGCCGCGTTCCAGATCGAGGGAGCCACGACGGCCGACGGGCGCGGGCCGAGCATCTGGGACACGTTCACGGCCGAGCCCGGCCGCGTGATCGACGGCTCGAACGCCGAGGAGGCGGCCGACGGCTACCGCCGCTGGCGCGACGACATCGCCCTGCTCGGCGAGCTCGGCGCCACCGACTACCGGTTCTCGATCTCGTGGCCGCGCGTGCAGCCCGGCGGCTCGGGGGCGGCCAACGCCGCAGGGCTCGACCATTACGAGCGGTTCGTCGACGCGCTCGCCGAGGCCGGCATCGCGCCCCTCGCGACGCTCTACCACTGGGACCTTCCGCAGCCGCTCGAAGACGCCGGCGGGTGGCTCGTGCGCGACACCGCCGAGCGCTACGCCGAGTACGTCGGGCTCGTGCTCGACCGCCTCGGCGACCGCGTCGGACGCTGGATCACGCTCAACGAGCCCGCGATGACGACGCTCGAGGGATACGCGCTCGGCACCCAGGCGCCGGGTCGCACGCTCATGCTCGGCGCCCTGCCGACGGTGCACCACCAGCTGCTCGGGCACGGGCTCGCGGTCGCCGCGATCCGCGCCGCGTCGGGCGCCGCCGAGGTCGGCATCACGAACAACCACACGCTCGTCGTGCCCGCCTCCGATGGCCCGGCCGATCTGGTCGCCGCCTTCGCCTTCGACCTCGTCTACAACCGGATCTTCATCGATCCGGTGCTCACCGGGGCGTACCCCGACCTGTCGGCGTTCGGGCTCGACGCGTTCCCGGGCCTCGAGCCGGGCGACCTCGACACGATCGCGGCGCCGCTCGACTTCTACGGCCTCAACTCGTACAACCCCACCTACGTGGCCGCGCCGGCCGAGGGGTCGGAGTTCGCGCTCGCCGGACTGCCGTTCGAGCCGGTCGGGCCGCCGGCGGGCACGCCCGTCACGGGCTTCGACTGGCCGGTCGCGCCTGCGGCGTTCACCGAGCTGCTCGTGAGTCTCCGCCGCGACTACGGCGACGCGCTGCCGCCGGTCGTCATCACCGAGAACGGCGCCTCGTATCCCGATGAGGTCGTTCCGGGCCCCGACGGCGAGCCCGCCGTGCACGATATCGAGCGCATCGACTACCTCGACGGGCACCTGCGCGCGGTGCACGCTGCGATCGAGCGCGGGGTCGACGTGCGCGGCTACTTCGTCTGGTCGCTCATCGACAACTTCGAGTGGGCGCAGGGGTACACGCAGCGGTTCGGGCTCGTGCACGTCGACTTCGAGACCGGCGAACGCACCCGCAAGGACTCCTTCGCCTGGTACCGAGGGGTCGTCGCCGACCAGCTCGGCTGAGTCGTGGTGGGCGTGAGTTCAGGCGAACGCGCGCTGCTCAGGACGATCGGCCCCGTTCCGTCCTGAGCCGGGGCCGTTCGCCTGATTCGCGGACGTCGGTCCGAGCGGGGGCGAGCGGATGCCGCGGGCGGCCGCCTACTGCACCGCGAGCAGCGCGGCCCAGAGGTCGGCCCGCGCGTGGAAGCCCGAGAGGTCGCGCTCGAGCAGGCGCTCGGCGAGCGCGATGCGGCTGCGCACCGTGTGCCGGTGCACGCCGAGCTGCTGGGCGGTCGCATCGAATTGCCCGCCGTGCTCGAGCCAGGTGCGCACGGTCTCGACGAGCGCGGTTCCGGATGCCGCGTCGTGCTGCACGAGCGGTGCGAGCGTCGCGACCGCGACCGCCCTGGCATCCGTTCGGGCGAGGAACGCGAGCACGCCCTGCCGGCTGATCTCGTCGAACGCGACGACGCGGGCCGGAGCGTCGCGGGCCCCCGATTCGCGGGCGCGGTCGAGTGCCCGGAGGGCCTGCTCGTGCGCGGCGGCCAGGCTCTCGATCGGCATCGCGTCGGACACGCCCACCGGCAGGTCGAACTCGGCGCAGAGCTCGTCGGCGATGGCCGAATCCGCGGCCTCGAGCACGAGCACGACGACCCCGCCGTCGCGGGCGAAGAAGAGGCGCCCGCCGCGCTCGTCGACGCGGAGCTCGAGCAGCTCGGTCATGCGGTCGAGCGCCTGCGCCGCGGCATCCGTCACCGCGACGCGCACCGGCGCCTCGGGAAGCTGGCCCCACATCTCGGAGGACACCTGTTCGGCCAACGAGGTGTCGCCGGCGAGCAGGCTGCGGAGCAGGCCCGTGCGCAGGTGCCCCCTGGCGCGATCGAGGTCGCGGTTCTGCTCGAGCGAGAGCCCGGCGAGGGCGATCACGGCGGTGACGACCTCGCGGCCGGCCTGGTCGAGCTCGGGCGAGTCGCCGACCGCGAGCACGCCGCGGAGGGCGCCGCCGGAGCCGAGCGTCTGCATGGTGATGCGCTGCGGGGTATCGGTCGACTCGCCGACGAGCACGGTGCGGCCGGCCCGCTGGCCCCGACGCAGCATCGAGCGCGCCTCGCCGACGACCTCGCCGAGCCCTGGCTGGCTGAGCGCGCCCTCTGGGGCCTCACGGTCGAGCGCACCGGTAGCGTCGACGAGTCCGACCCACGTTCCGAGCCGCTTCGAGAGCTCGCCGAGGGTCGCCGTGAGGCCGTCGGGGCGCAGCGCGGCACGGGAGATCGCCCGCTGGGCCGAGAGCGCCCAGGCCTGTCGCGCGTAGGCGTCTTCGGCGAGCAGGTCGGCCACGAGCTTGGCGATGGCGATGAACGGCACCCGGTAGGGCACCTCGAACAGCGGCAGTCCGAGCTCGACGCAGGCGTCGACGAGTGCCGCCGGCGTTCCGTCGCGGATCACCTCGGTGCCGAAGCCCAGTGCGGCGACACCGCGGTCGCGCAGGCGTCGCACGTACTCGTGGGCGAAGCCCGCGGCATCCGCTCGCGCCTCGTCGAGGTCGAACTGCGTGCCGGTGGTGAGCAGTACCTGGCCGGCGTCGAGGAACGGGGCCGGGTCGGCGAGGTCGGAACTGTGCGCCCAGACCACCGGGGCGGCGAGCGCGTCGTCGGGCAGAGCGGATGCGGGGGTGAGGAGTCCGAGCGCGAGCTCCGGACGATCGAGCAGGGTCTGCACCGTCGGCTGCACCGTGGCCACCCTCCGCTCGGCATGTACGCGGTGTCGAACATGCAGGCACGAGTGTACAGGCGGGCCTTGTGCGGTCGGCCGAACGCCGGCACGGCCGAGCGGGGTGCTGGGCGGCCGACCGGCGGGTCGATCGATGCGCCGACCGACCCGCCGGGGCTCTCAGGTGACGGTGCCGCGGCGTGCGAAGCGCGGCTCGCGCCAGACCTCGGTCGCGAGGATGTCCTCGAGTGCGGCCACCGCATCCCACGCGTCGACATGCGAGGTGTAGAGCGGCGTGAAGCCGAAGCGCATCAGGTCGGGCGCGCGGAAGTCGCCGATGACGCCCCGCTCGATGAGCGCCTGCATGACCGAGTACCCGTCGGCGTCGCCGGCGCGGAGCGCGACCTGGCTGCCGCGCCGCGCCGACTGCCGGGGCGTGACGACCTCGACGCCCCACTGGGCCAGCCGGGAGTCGACGAGCGAGATGAACAGCTCGGTGAGGCGGAGGCTCTTCTCTCTGAGCAGGTCGAGGTCGACGCCGCTCCAGATGTCGAGGCTGGCCTCGAGGCCCGCCAGCGCGAGCAGCTGGGGCGTGCCGACGCGGAAGCGGGTGACGCCGGGCGCCGGTGCGTAGTCGACGTCGAAGTCGAACGGCTTCGCGTGCCCGTGCCAGCCGGTGATCGCCGGCCGCGCTGCGGCCTGGTGCCGCCCGGCGACCCAGAGGAACGACGGCGAGCCCGGGCCGCCGTTGAGGTACTTGTACGTGCAGCCGATCGCGAAGTCCGCGCCGGCGCCGTTCAGGTCGACGGGCACGGCCCCGACGCTGTGGCAGAGGTCCCACACCATGATCGCGCCGGCCTCGTGCACGCGGCGCGTGACCTCGTTCATGTCGTACATGCGGCCCGTGCGGTAGTTCACGTGGGTGAGCACGACGACCGCGACGTCCGCGTCGAGCACGTCGTCGAGGGTCGGTCCGTCGTCGGCGATCAGGCGGCGCTCGAGCGGCCGGCCGGGCTCGCCGAGCAGCTCCTGCACCGACTCGAGCACGTAGAGGTCGGTCGGGAAGTTGCCGCGCTCCGAGACGATCACCCGGCGCTCCGGCCGCAGCCGGGCCGCCGCCACCGCCACCTGGAACAGGCTCGACGACGTCGAGTCGCCGAGCACGACCTCGCCCGCCGCCGCGCCGATCAGCGGCGCGATGCGGTCGCCGAGGTCGAGCGGCTTCGTGAACCAGCCGGCGTCGTTCCAGCTGCGGATCAGCCCGGTGCCCCACTCCTCGGTGATCACGCGCTGCACGTGCGCCGCCGTCGCACGCGGCAGGGCGCCGAGCGAGTTGCCGTCGAGGTAGACGACCCCGTCGGGCAGGTCGAACAGGTCGCGGAACCCGGCGAGCGGGTCGGCGGCGTCGAGGGCCGTGCAGGTCGCACGGTCGATCACGTGGGGGATGGAGGGGGCGATGCTCATGGCGGAGTCGGTCCTTCGCGGCTCGGGGGAGGTGGTCAGAGCGTGGTCAGAGCGCCAGGAAGCGCCGGGCGTTGCCGTGGCGGATGGCCGCCTTCTGCTCGTCGGTGAGGAAGTCGGCGCGCTCGATCACGGCGCCGACGGGCCGTTCGCCGAGCGGGTAGGGGTAGTCGCTGCCGAGCATCACCTGCTCGGCGCCGAGGGTGTCCACGAGCAGGCGCAGCGCCGCGGGGTCGAACACGACCGAGTCGACGCTGAAACGGTCGAGGTAGCCCGACGGCGGCAGCTCGCTGACGCCCACCAGGTCGGGCCGGCGGTGCCACGCGTTCTCGAACCGGCCGAGCCAGAACGCGAACGAACCGCCGCCGTGGGCGAAGCCGATGCGGAGCGTCGGCGGCACCCGGTCGAAGACGCCGCCGAGGATCATCGCGATGATCGACAGGTGCGTCTCGGCGGGCATGCCGGTGAGCCAGCGGGCCATCCACCGGTCGAGTCGGGGCGAGCCCGGCATGTCCCACGGGTGCACGAGCACGGGCACCCCGCGATCCGCGCAGTGCTGCAGGAACGTGACGATGCCCTCGTGATCGAGGTCGCGGTCGCCGACGTGGTTGCCGATCTCGACGCCGCGGTGCCCGGCGGCGATCGCGCGATCGAGCTCGGCGCACGCGGCATCCGTGTCCTGCAGCGGCACCTGCGCGAACGGCAGCAGTCGGTCGGGTGCGGGGGAGCAGAGCTCGAGCGTGAGGTCGTTGAAGATGCGCGCGACCTTCGCGGCCTGGTCGCCCGGCTTCTCGTACGAGAAGAACACCGGCGTCGGCGAGACGACCTGGATGTCGACGTCGTCGGCGTCCATCTCGGCGAGGCGCGTCTCGGCGTCCCAGCAGCTCTCGTCGATGCGGCGGAACTCGCTCGAGCCGAGCATGATCATGGCCTCGCGCTCGGAGTCCACGCGGAGCCACGGCCAGGAGCCCGGCCCGACCTGCGTCGACAGGTCGGGCCAGCCCTTGGGCACGGCATGCGTGTGGATGTCGATCGTGCCCACCCGGTTCAGCCCTTGCCGGGGTGGACTTCGCCGCAGTTCGGGCAGGTTCGTCCCGCTTCGCTCTCGTAGAAGTCGCGGAACACGGGCGGGAGGTCCTCGACGATGTCGCGGACCTGCAGCTCGACCTCGTGCACCTTCGTGTTGCAGTTCGGGCAGAACCAGGCGAACTTCTCGAGCGTGCCCTCCTCGCGGATGCGCTCGATGACGATGCCGATCGAACCGGCCTCGGGGCGCTGGGGGGAGTGGAACACGTTGCCGGGCAGCAGCCACATCTCGCCCTCGCGGATGTCGATGCGCTGCGGGCCGTCCTCGGTCTGGATGTTCACGTGCATGTTGCCGCGGTACTGGTAGAACCACTCCTCGTACGGGTCGAAGTGGAAGTCGGTGCGCTGGTTCGGGCCGCCGACGACCTGCACGATGAAGTCGCCCATCGGCGCCCAGGCCGCCTTGTTGTTCACCGGAGGCTTCAGCAGGTGCTCGTGCTCGCGGATCCAGGCCGGGAAGTCGATCACGGGTGGGATGGTGGTCATGATTCCTCCTTGATGGTGGTGGTGCTGGAGTTCGTGATGGCGTTCGGGTCTCGTCGGGCGATCGCCTGGATCTCGATGAGCAGCAGCGGATGCGGCAGCTGGTGCACGGCGACCGTCGTGCGTGCCGGGCCCGTCTCGTCGAAGTACTCGGCCCAGACCGCGTTGTAGCCGGCGAAGTCGTTCATGTTCACGAGGTAGGTCGTCGCCTGCACGAGGTCGTCGAGGCTCGCCCCTGCCGCGGCGAGCACGCCCCGGATGTTCTCGAGCACCGCGCGCGTCTGCGCCGCGATGTCGAGGGTCGTGGCGCCGAACTCGTCGACCTCGGCGCCCTCGAACGTGTTGTCCGCGCGCCGGCTGCTGGTGCCCGAGACGTAGATCAGGTCGCCGGCGACCTTCACGTGCGGGAACCGGCCGCGCGGGGTCGCCCTGCCCTCGACCGTGATGGCGCCGCTCCCGGCCTGCGTCGCGTCAGTCATGCGCCCCGCCCCCGAATCGCATCCAGACGCTCCCGAGTCCGGTGACGGATGCCGCGACGTGGGCGCCGTGGGGCAGCGGCACCGCCGCGGTGGCGGCCCCGGCGAGCAGCACCATGCCGGCGCGGAGCTCGAAGCCGTGGGCTCGCGACATCCGCAGCGCCGTGGCGAGGGCCCGATCGGGGTGGCCGAGGATCGCCGCGGTCGACCCGGTGGCGCAGAGGCGCCCGTCGACCTCGAGGCGGACGCCCCGGTTGCCGAGGTCGCCTGCCGTGGCGGCATCCGTCCATGGGCCGATCACGTAGGCGGCGGCCGAGGTGTTGTCGGCGACGACGTCTTCGAGGTCGAACCGGAAGTCGAGGTAGCGGGAATCGATGATCTCGAGGGCGGGCGCGACCCCGACGACGGCCTGGCGGAGCGCGGCATCGTCGGCGTCCGCCGGCAGGTCGGAGCCGATGAGGTAGGCCAGCTCGGGTTCGATCCGCGGATGGATGAACCCGGCGGCGTCGAGCAGGCCGCCGTCCTCGACGCGCATCCGCTCGGTCACCGAGCCGATGATGACGTCGTCGACGCCCATCTGGATCGCCTTCGCCCGACTCGTGAAGCCCAGCTTGACCCCCGAGATGCGGTCGCCGCGGGAGGTGCGGCGCCCGACGAGGAGGTGCTGCACCGCGTAGGCGTCGGCGAGGGTCATCGCCGCGCCCGACTGCGACACGGGTGCGCCGTGCAGCTGGGCGGCGTCGAGGGTCTCCGCCAGCGCGGTGAGGCCCTCGCGGGGCGCGGTGCCGGTCATCGCACGGGCTCCAGCGCGGCGTCGCGGGCGGCGTCGCGGGCGGCATCGCGGGCGGCGACGAGGTCGAGCGCGACGTCGACGATCATGTCCTCCTGGCCGCCGACCATGCGGCGGCGCCCGAGCTCGATGAGGATGGCCCTGGCGTCGAGCCCGTAGCGCTCGGCTGCCCGCTCGGCGTGCAGCAGGAAGCTCGAGTAGACGCCCGCGTAGCCGAGGGTGAGGGTTTCGCGGTCGACGCGCACCGGGCGTCGTTGCAGCGGGCGGATCAGCTCCTCCGCGGCATCCTGCAGGGCGAAGAGGTCGCAGCCGTGCTCCCAGCCGAGCAGGTTCGCGACGGCGATGAACGCCTCGATCGGGGTGTTGCCGGCGCCCGCGCCCTGCCCGGCGAGCGACGCGTCGACGCGGAGGGCGCCGTGCTCGACGGCGGTGATGCTGTTCGCGACGCTCAGCGAGAGGTTCTCGTGGGCGTGGATGCCGATCTGGGTGCCGGGGTCGAGCACCTCGCGATACGCGTCGATGCGTTCGGCGACGTCGTGCATCGTCAGGCGTCCGCCCGAGTCGGTGACGTAGACGCAGTTGGCGCCGTACGACTCCATGCGCTTCGCCTGCTCGGCGAGGCCGCGCGGGTCGTTCAGGTGGCTCATCATGAGGAACCCCGAGACGTCCATGCCGTGATCGCGGGCCCAGCCGATGTGCTGGGCGGCGACGTCGGCCTCGGTGCAGTGCGTCGCGACGCGCACGCTCTGCACGCCGAGGTCGCGGGCGCGGGCGAGGTGGTCGATCGTGCCGATGCCGGGCAGGATCAGCGTCGTCAGCTTCGACCGCTCGAGCACCGAGGCCGCGGCCTCGATCCAGCGCTCGTCGGTGCTCGCGCCGTGGCCGTAGGCGACGCTCGACCCGCCGAGCCCGTCGCCGTGGGCGACCTCGATGGCGTCGACCCCCGCCGCCTCGAGCGCGGCCGCGATGTCGCGCACCTGCTCGACCGAGTAGCGGTGCGCGACGGCGTGCATGCCGTCGCGCAGGGTGACGTCCTGCACGTAGACGCGCGGGGCGTTCGCGGCAGTCGCGGCAGTCGCGGCAGTCGGGTCGGTCGGGTCGGTCGGGGTCGACCGGGTCGACGGGGTCGTGGCGGCGGTCATGCGATGGCTCCCGTTCGGCCGGCGACGAGGCGCTCGGCGGTGCGCAGTGCCGCGCTCGTCATGATGTCGAGGTTGCCCGCGTACTCCGGAAGGTAGTGCCCGGCGCCCGCGACCTCGAGGAGGACGGTGACCTTCGTGCCCCGGAACGGGCGGCCGAGGGCCGGCACGAACGCCTCGTCGACCGCCTCGAACTGCACCTGCTGCTTGAGGCGGTAGCCGCCGACGTAGCCCTGCACATCGGAGACCATGGCGTCGACCGACGCGCGCACGGCCTCTCGATCGAGCTCAGCGGCCCCACGCTCGACGAGGCAGAAGACGGTGTCGCGCATGATGAGCGGCGGGTCGGCGGGGTTCAGCACGATGATCGCCTTGCCGTGGTCGGCGCCGCCGATGCGCTCGATCGCGCGCGAGGTGGTCTCGGTGAACTCGTCGATGTTCGCCCTCGTGCCGGGCCCGGCCGACTTCGAGGCGATCGAGGCGACGATCTCGGCGTAGGCGACGGGCGCGACGCGCGAGACGGCGGCGACCATCGGCACGGTGGCCTGACCACCGCACGTCACCATGTTCACGTTCGTGGCCCCGAGGTGCTCCTCGAGGTTGACGACGGGCACGACGTAGGGGCCGATCGCGGCGGGCGTGAGGTCGACCATGATGCGGCCGCTGTCGCGCACGAGGGCGTCGTTGCGGGCGTGGGCGCCGGCGGAGGTCGCGTCGAACACGAGCTCGACGTCGGCGAACTCGGGCATGCGCAGGAGGCCGTCGACCCCCTCGTGGGTCGTCGCGACCCCGAGGCGGCGCGCACGGGCGAGCCCGTCGGAGTGCTCGTCGATGCCGACCATGGCGACGGCGCGGAGCGTGGTCGAGAGCCGCTTGACCTTGATCAGCAGGTCGGTGCCGATGTTGCCGGAGCCGATGATGGCGATGCCCGCGCTCATGCGGCGGCTCCCTCGCTCAGGGCGCCGGTGAAGTCGGCGCGCACCTCGCCCAGGCCGTCGAGCCGCGCGGTGTACACGCCCGGTCCGGTGACGGCGACCATCGGGCCGAGTGCGCCCGAGAGGATCACCTCTCCGGCGCGCAACGGGCGACCGTGCCTGGCGACCGCTCTCGCGAGCCAGGCCACCGCGATGACGGGGCTGCCGAGGCAGGCCGCGCCCGATCCGGTCGAGACCGTCTCGCCGTCGTGCTCGAGGCTCATGCCGACGGCCGTGAGGTCGAGTCCGTCGAGCGAGCGCGGGGTCGTGCCGAGCACGACGGCACCGCTCGAGGCGTTGTCGGCGACGGTGTCGGCGATGCGGATGTCCCAGCCGGCGATGCGCGAGTCGACGACCTCGATCGCCGGCAGCACGAAGGCGGTGGCGCGGATCACGTCGGCGACGTGCGTCGTGGGGGAGTCGAGGTCGCGGCCGAGCACGAAGGCCACCTCGGCCTCGACGCGGGGCTGCAGGAAGCGCGAGAGGTCGAGCGGCTCGCGGTCGCCGAGCACCATGTCGTCGAGCAGCACGCCGTAGTCGGGCGTGAAGACGCCGAACTGGGCCTGCACCGCCGGCGAGGTGAGGCCGATCTTGCGGCCGACGATGCGCCGGCCGTCGACGAGGCGCCGCTCGATGCCGAGCGACTGCACGGCGTACGCGGCGTCGAGGTCGTCGTCGCCGATGAGGTCGCGCACGGGCTCGCACGGGGTTCCGGATGCCGCGGCGGACCGCAGGCGCTCGGCGGCGGTCCGCACGGCGGGCGGCGTCGTCGATGATGCGGCGGACGCGGCATCCGCCTCGGGCCATTCGCCAGGCCAGGCCGGTGAGGTCTGGCCGCTCACAGCTGCACGCACACGTTCGTCGGCTCGGTGTAGAACCCGAGCGAGTGGTGCCCGCCCTCGCGGCCGATGCCCGAGAGGCCGACGCCGCCGAAGGGGCTGCGCAGGTCGCGCAGGTACCAGGTGTTGACCCACGACATGCCCACGCGCATGCGCTGGGCGACGCGGTGACCGCGGGTCAGGTCGCGGGTCCAGGTGACGGCGGCGAGGCCGTAGTCGGTGTCGTTCGCGAGCGCGATCGCCTGCTCCTCGGTGTCGAACGGGATCAGCGTGGCGACGGGGCCGAAGATCTCCTCGCGCACCGTGCGGTGCGAGTTGTCGAGCCCGGAGAGCAGGGTCGGCTCGATCCAGAATCCGGCGTCGAGTCCGTCGCCGAGGGTCGGGATGCCGCCGCCGGCGAGCACCGTGGCGCCCTCCTGCCGTGCGAGCTCGTAGTACGAGAGCACCTTCTCGCGATGCTGACGCGAGATGAGCGGACCTGTGGTCGTCGCGGGGTTCTCGGGCCGGCCGAGGCGCAGGCGCGCGGCTTGCTCGGCGAGGCCGGCGGCCACGTCGTCGAAGATCGCCCGCTCGACGTAGATGCGCTCGGTGCAGAGGCACACCTGCCCGGTGTTCAGGTAGGTGGATCGGGCGAGCCCGGCGATCGCCGCGTCGAGGTCGGCGTCGGCGAAGACGACGGCCGCGTTCTTGCCGCCGAGTTCGAACGAGACCGGGCGCACGCGAGGGGCCACGGCCCGCATGATCGCCGACCCGGTGGAGGACTCGCCCGTGAAGGTGACGCCGTCGATGCCCGGATGCGTCGTCAGGAACTCGCCTGCGGAGTCCGCGCCGAACCCGTGCACGACGTTGACGACGCCGGCGGGGAGGCCGGCCTCGATGAGGATCTCGGCGAGGAGGGTCGCCGAGGACGGCGTCTCCTCCGACGGCTTCACGACCACGGCGTTGCCGGAGGCGAGCGCCGGCGCGAGCTTCCACGTGAGCAGCAGGAGCGGGAGATTCCACGGCACGATCACGGCGACCACGCCGAGCGGCTTGCGCACGGCGTAGTTCAGGGCGCGACGTCCGTCGGGGAACTCGGTCAGGTAGGAGTCGAGGCCCGCGGCCGAGACGACGTCGGCGAAGGCGCGGAAGTTCGCGGCGGCCCTGGCGACGTCGAGGTCGCGGGCGAGGGCCTCCGGCTTGCCGGTGTCGCCCACCTCGGCGGCGACGAGGTCGTCGAACCGGCGTTCGATGCCGTCGGCGATGCGTCGCAGGATCGTCGCGCGCTCGCCCACCGTCATCCGGCCCCATGGGCCCTCGAGCGCGGCGCGGGCCGAGGCGACGGCGAGGTCGACCTCGCGGCGTCCGGCCTCGTGCACCTCGGCGACGTGCGAGCCGTCGGTGGGGTCGAGCTTGGCGAACGTGCGCACGCCGTCGACGGGCTCGCCGCCGATGAAGTTGCGCAGTTGGCGGGTCGCGCGGTCGCTCGGCTGGGGGGCTTGGGCCGTATCAGGCAGCGACGTCGTCGTCCGGGTGGTCATGCGATCAGGCTAGGAACTCCCGTCGATGCCGACAAATACCCACTTGTGGCACTGCCATGCCCCCACGGCTATAGTTCCGAAGCGTGAGCACCGATCGCATCCTCGATGGACGACTGAAGATCCGGCACCTCGTGCTCGTCACGGCGATCGCCGACGAGGGCACGCTCGTGCGCGCCGCCGAATCCCTGCACATCACGCAGCCCGTCGTCACCCGCGGACTCCGCGAGGTCGAGGACCTGCTCGGCGTGCAGCTCTTCGAGCGGCTGCCGCGCGGGGTGGTGCCGACCCAGTACGGCCGGCCGTTCATCGAACGCGCCCGCTCGGTGCTCGCCGAGCTCCGCATCGCGGGCGAGGAGGTGCGGCTGCTGCAGTCCGGCCAGCTCGGCACGGTCACCGTCGGCACGCACCTCGCCGGCTCGAACCTGCTGCTGCCGCGGGCCATCGCCGGGCTCAAGGCCGAGCATCCGCGGCTCACCGTGGTCGTGCGCGAGGGCACGCCCGACACGCTCCAGCAGCTGCTGCTCTCCGGCGACCTCGACCTCACGGTCGGGCGCCTCTCGCCGACCGTCCCGGTGCGCCTCGAGCAGGAGCGGCTGCACCAGGAGCCGATCCGGCTCGTGGCCCGCGCCGGGCACCCCGTGCACACCGGGTCGCGCACCTCGCTCGCCGACCTCATCGCGTACCCGTGGATCTTCCCGGTCGCGCAGACCGCGCTGCGTGCCGAGCTCGAGGCGGTGTTCTTCCACGAAGGACTGCCGCTGCCGGCCGACCGGGTCGAGTGCACGTCGATGCTGACGCTGCGCAACCTGCTCGTGTCGACCGACGTCATCGCCGCCCTGCCGATGTTCATCGCCGTCGACGACGGGGAGCTCCGCATCCTGCCGACGCCGCTGAGTTCGATCCGCCGCTCGGTCGGGGTCACCATGCCGAAGGACCGCGCGCCCTCGGCCGCCGCTGCGGCCCTGCTCGTGCACCTCCGCGAAGAGGGGGCGCTGCTCGCCGCGCTCGAGCGCGAGTACGCGCAGACGGAGTTCCGACCGCTCGGCTGATATGCCCGAACGGTCATGGCTCCGAGCCGGATAGTCATTGGACAGCATCGGTCGCTCTGGCGACGCTGGGATGAACGACGCCCCCTGCGTCGCGACATCCGCTCGACTGCCCAACCTGGAGGCGACATGGCCGGCTCTCCGTACGTACCGAACGCGAAGAAGTACAACCCCGACGACTTCGAGCGCGTCGAAGGCGAGCCGGTCGACCCCGACCCCGCCAGCTGGGGCATGCAGCCCGACGGCAGCTTCCTGCCGCCGGCACTGACCCCCTCGGTTCCGCGTGACGTGTTCGTCGACTGGCCCGGACAGCTCGACTACCGCGACCCCGAGACCTACAGCCTGAACGCGACCGCCGAGGCCTTCTACCCGATCGTCGTGAACACGAGCCACACCTGGCAGTCGATCTACGACTTGAACGGCCGACGGTACATGCTCCACTACGGCGGCGGCTACGCCTGGAAGGTCTACGACATCACCGACCCGCGCGCCCTCACCGTCGTCGACGAGGAGACCCTGCCGTGGAGCGCGCCCCAGTTCGGCGCCGTCACGATCCAGTGGAACGAGGCGCGCGGGAAGTTCATCGCGATCCAGGCGAGCGAGACGCCCCGCTACTTCCTGAACGGGCGCGTCGCGAACAAGTGGATCGACGACACCGTCGAGGGCCAGCTGCTCGAGTGGGAGGGCCTTCGCGGCTTCCGTGTCTTCGAGGTGAACGGCCCGACCCCGCGCGACTGGACCCTGCTCACCGAGGTCTCGACCGACCCGAACCACGGGCCCGACGAGGTGCAGGAGGGCAACGGCGTGCTCGACCTGCCCGTCTACTACGGCGACAAGTACCTCTTCGTGGCGACCGCGCCCGACAACACGTTCACCAACCAGCCCTACAAGACCACCCTGTGGGCCGCCGGCCACGCCGCCTACGACGTGTCCGACCCGGCGAACCCCGTGCGGCTGTCGGACTGGTGGGTTCCCGGCACCCGCCTCGGCGAGGAGGCCGACTCCGAGTACCTCGCGGGCAACGACCGGTGGAACAACAAGACCTCGTGGTTCGGCTCGCGCATGGGCGTCTTCATGCCGCGCTCGGTCGAGTCCGGCGGCACGTACGCCTACGCGGCCCAGGGCGGTCAGGGCTTCTTCGTGCTCGACGTCTCGGATCCGACGAACATCCACCACGTCGGATGGTGCGAGCTGCCGTCGAGCGTCGCCGGCACTGAGGGCGACAACGTCGACACCACCCAGGTCGAGGAGACCGGGTACGTCTACGTCTCGGGCTACCCGATGAACACCGACTGCTACGAGCCCGCCAAGGAGATCTACCAGATCGACGTGAGCGACCCGACGCAGCCGAAGCTCGTGCGCACCCTGCCCCGCCCGGTGCCGCCGGCAACGGCTGCGTTCACCGACTGGGCGCAGCGGCGCGGATCGTTCGGGCCGAAGCGCTCCGGCTACTTCACGAACACGGGCACCCCGCACGGCGGTGTCGTGCCCTACGCGTTCTACGCAGCCGGCCTGCAGGTCTTCGACGTGCGCGACCCGGAGGACCCGAAGGTCGGGGCCTACTTCGTGCCGCCGATGGGCCTCAAGGACGACGACGACATGGCCGCCCCGGTGCACGGCATCTTCGTCGAGTGGGACCGCAACCTCATCTGGGTGTTCGCCAACCACGGCATCTACGCGGTCTCGACGCCGCTGCTCGGCGAGCCCGTCGTGGGGTTGCCGTCTGCGCCGTCCGACGCCGACTGACCGGCCGAGACTGCGAAAGCCGACCATGAACCAGACCTCCAAGCCGTGGCCCGCCCTCTGGGCGCTCGTCATCGGGTTCTTCATGATCCTCGTCGACACGACGATCGTGTCGATCGCGAACCCGGCGATCCTCGCCGATCTCGACACCGACCTCACGGCGGTGATCTGGGTGACGAGCGCCTACCTGCTGGCCTACGCGGTGCCGCTGCTCATCACGGGCCGGCTCGGCGACCGCTTCGGCCCGAAGCGGGTCTACCTGGTCGGGCTCGTGGTGTTCACGCTCGCGTCGCTCTGGTGCGGGCTGTCGGGCGACATCGAGACGCTGATCGCCGCTCGTGCGGTGCAGGGCCTCGGCGCCGCGCTGATGACCCCGCAGACGATGGCCGTGATCGCCCGCATCTTCCCGCCGAACCAGCGGGGCGCGGCGATGGGCCTCTGGGGTTCGGTGGCGGGCGTCGCCACGCTCGTCGGACCGATCCTCGGCGGCGTGCTCGTGGACTCGCTCGGCTGGGAGTGGGTGTTCTTCGTGAACGTGCCGGTCGGCATCGTCGCGTTCGTCGCGGCGTGGCGGCTCGTGCCGGACCTCGAGACGCACGGCCACCGCTTCGACTGGCTCGGCGTCGTGCTGAGCGCGGTCGGCATGTTCCTCGTCGTGTTCGGCATCCAGGAGGGCGCGACCTACGACTGGGGCACGATCACCGGCCCGATCACGGTGTGGGGCGTCATCGTCACGGGACTCGTCGTGCTGGTCGGCTTCGTCGTCTGGCAGGCGTTCAACAAGGCCGAGCCGCTGCTGCCGCTCGGGCTGTTCCGCGACCGCAACTTCGCGCTCTCGAACGTCGCGATCTCGCTGGTGGGCCTCGCGCTGACGGCCATGCCGCTGCCGCTCGCGTACTACTTCCAGGTGGCGCGCGGGTTGACGCCGACCCAGGCGGCCCTCATGTTCGTGCCGATGGCCGTGGTCTCCGGCGTGCTCTCGCCGCTCGTCGGGCGGTTCAGCGACCGCGTCGATCCGAAGTGGGTCGCGCTCGTCGGGCTGTCGACGGCGGCGCTCGCGCTCGGCGGCTACGTCGCGCTCCTCGGGCCGGATGTCCCGTACTGGCTGCTGCTGTTCCCCTCGGCAGTGCTCGGGGTCGGCATCTCGGGCGTCTTCGCCCCGCTCGCGTCGACCGCGACCCGCAACCTCCCGCGGGCCCAGGCCGGTGCCGGATCGGGCGTCTACACGATGACCAGGCAGGTCGGATCGGTGCTCGGCTCCGCGGCGGTCGCCGCGCTGATGAGCTACAGCCTCGCCGCGAACCTGCCCGGCGGGGCCGCCGAACAGGCGCGGCCCGGCGAGGGCGGCGCGCTGCCGCCCGAGCTCGTCGCCGGGTTCTCGGCCGCGATGGCGCAGTCGTTGTGGCTCGCCGTCGGCGGGTTCGCCCTCTGCGCCGTCGTGGTGGCGTTCTTCGCGAAGCCGAAGGTCACCGTCGGCTGGGGCGAGGCCCCGGCATCCGCCACCGGGGCGGCAGCGCCCGCCACCGCGGCGTCGTCGACCTCGGCCGGCGAACGCTGATGGACGTCGCAGCGCCCGCCCGCGGCATCCGTACCGTCTCTCTGGATCCAAAATACAGAACTCGCCACCGAAAGTTGAGCAGCGAATGACGCACGAAAGCGGAGGCGGTCGGCTCGTCGTCGACGGCCTCGAGAAGCACTACGAGCTCGACGGCGCCGAGGTGCCGGTCGTCAAGGGCGTCACCTTCACCATCGAGCCCGGCACGTTCACGTCGCTGCTCGGTCCGTCGGGCTGCGGCAAGACGACGACCCTGCGATGCGTCGCCGGCCTCGAGAACAGCAACGGCGGCGAGATCTCGCTCGACGGCAACATGCTCTCCACCGGCACCCGCCACATCTCGCCCGACAAGCGCGACATCGGCATGGTGTTCCAGAACTACGCGATCTGGCCGCACATGAGCGTGTTCGCGAACGCGATCTTCCCGCTCCAGGTCGCCGCGGCCAAGCTGCCGAAGAAGGAGGCCAGGAAGCGCGCGATGGAGGCGCTCGAGCTCGTGCAGCTCGACGCCTACGCGCACCGGCCCGCCACCGCGCTCTCGGGCGGACAGCAGCAGCGCCTCGCCCTCGCCCGTGCGCTCGCGCACCGCCCGAAGCTGCTGCTGCTCGACGAGCCGCTGAGCAACCTCGACGCGAAGCTCCGCGACACGATGCGCAACGAGCTGCGCTCCCTGCAGCAGCGCCTCGGCATCACGGCGCTCTACGTCACGCACGACCAGTCCGAGGCGCTGTCGATGTCGGACCGCGTGGCCGTGATGAACCAGGGCCGCATCGTGCAGGAGGCGGCACCGCGCGACCTCTACTACCAGCCGGCCGATCGCTTCGTGGCCGACTTCGTGGGCCGGGTCAACATGATCCCGGCCGTCGTGCGCGACCGCGACGCCGACGGCGCTGCGCTCGTCGAGGCGTTCGGAACCCGACTGGTGACGCCGTGCCCGAGCGGCATCGGAACCGGCAGCGACGTCACCGTGACGTTCCGGCCCGAGAGCGTGCGCTGGCACGAGACCCGCCCCGACCGCCTGAACGTGCTGCCCGCCAGGGTCGTGCGGGTGGAGTTCCTCGGCGAGATCGTCGAGTACGAGGTCGAGGTGCTGCACGGCGAGACCGTCGTCGGCACGCTCGTCGCCCGTGGAGCCCCACTGGACTCGCCCGCCACCGGCAGCACCGTCTTCATCGAACTCGCGCCGCACGCCTGCCGCGTGCTGGCGGCCTAGCCGCACCACCCGCACGTGCACCACCCGCACGCCGCGACATCCGCAAGCCGCACCACCCGCACCACCGGAACGCCGCACCATCCGCACCACCCCAAGGAAGAGCGCCACCGAGAAAGGAAACCCGGATCATGACATCACCCACAGCACGGAACGGAATGGTGGCCCTCGCGGCCGCGGGAATGCTGCTGCTCAGCTCCTGCAGTTCGGCGGGGTCGGCCGCATCCGGCCCCATCGAGCCGTCGGACGGCCCGGTCGAGCTCGCCGCGTGCGATGCCGTCGAGGTCGGCGCGGTCACGCGCTGCGAGAACTTCTACGACGACTTCTGGCCCGAGATCTCGAAGCAGATGGACGCCCTCTACGAGACGGCGAAGCAGACCGACGGCGGCCGCCTGGTGATCTGGGACTGGTACGAGCTCTCGCCCGACGTCATCGCCCAGTTCAACGAGGTCTACCCCGACCTGAAGATCGAGACGCGCGGCCTCACCTACAACCTGTCGTCGGCCATCATCTCGGCCAAGGCCACGGGCTCGCGCAACACCGACGTCATCTCGGGCTCCCTCGTGTCGGCGGCGACCATGACCGACGAGGGCTACTGGGCGGATGTCGACTGGACCGAGTTCGGCGTCCCGTCGGAGTTCTTCACGATCGGCGCCCCCGAGATGCTGCCGGACAGCGTGAACGGCTCGCTCATGCAGGTCAACACCGACAAGGCCGAGGCGCCCGACACCCTCGAGGGCCTCCTCGCCCCCGAGTACGCGGGCAAGGTCTCGGTCGCGAGCTACAACGCGAACGTCTTCGCCGGCTACGGCATGGACCAGGGCGAAGACGCGATGGTCGACCTGATCGGCGAGCTGAAGTCGTCGGGCAACCTCCAGGTGCTCGAGGACCAGGACTCGCCGCTCTCGAGCGGCGACGTGCCGATCGCGCTCGGCCAGACGCTCTTCAACCCGAACCCGAGCCTGTCGGTCTCGCCCTATGAGGATGCCGGCGTCTTCGCCCAGTTCTCTGGCGTCAACGTCGACGCGAAGAACCCGGCCGGCGGCATGCTGTGGTCGCTCTGGAACGCGTACAACCCCGACTGGCTCGAGCTGCGCATGACCGACGAGCGCTTCTCGACGACGCAGGTGCCGTACCCGGGCCTGCCCACCTCGCTGTTCGACTCGGCCACCGGGCTCATGCAGACCAACTCCACCGCGCTGCTCGAGGGCCTGCAGGGCGGGGCGATCACCGAGACCGTCGACACCCGCGATGACTGGATCGCCATGATCAACGCCGCCGACGCGGCACTGAACGGATAACTCGTGTCACAGGCAGGACGGACCACGAAGGTCGAGCGCACTCGGCCGACCTCGATGAAGATCGCGACGATCATCGCCGGAGCGGTGATCTTCCTCCTCCTCGCGATCCCCTTGGCCGTACAGGTGATCACGGCCTTCCGTGGTCCGTTCCTGCCGTTCGGCGTCTCGACCGCGAAGTGGTCGGTCGAGAACTTCGTCACCCTCTGGAGCCTGCGCGACGACTTCTGGGCCGTGCTCGGCTCGACCGCCGCCTTCGTGGGCGGGTCGACCGTGCTCTCGCTCCTGATGGCGTTTGGGCTGGCCTGGGTGACGGTGCGCACCGACGCCCCGCTGCGACGCGTGATCTCCGTGCTCGTCGTGGTGCCGTTCATCATTCCGCCGATCGTCAAGGCGCAGGCGTACCTGCTCATGCTCTCGCCCGAGTCGGGCGTGCTGAACCAGCTCCTGCGCCTGCTGCCGGGCGACCTCGTGATCGACCCCTACTCGTTCGTCACGATGACGGCGATCCAGGCGCTCACGAACGTGACCTTCCCGTACCTGATGATCGTGCCGATCCTCACGAGCATGGACGGCTCCCTCGAGGAGTCCGCGCGCGTCTCGGGTGCCTCGTGGCCCAAGACGCTGCGTCGCGTCACGCTGCCGATGCTCTGGCCCGGCCTGCTCGGCGTGGCCGTGCTCACGTTCATCCTCGGACTCGGCAGCCTCGAGGTGCCGCTGCTGTTCGGCCAGGAGTCGGGCACGTCGATCTTCGCGCTGAAGCTCTGGAACCTCATCAGCGCCGGCGCGGGGGAGCTGCCGCAGTACGGGCTCGCGGCGGCCTGGGGATGCGTGTTCCTCGTGATCACGACGATCGCGTTCGTGATCTACCTCCGCGCGACGCGCAACGCCGAGCGGCGCGCCTCGATCTCGGGCAAGGGCTTCCGGCCCACGGTCATGAAGCTCGGGCCGTGGAAGGTCCCGGTGATGCTCGCGATCCTCGTCTTCGTGCTGCTCACCGCGATCCTGCCGCTGTTCGCCCTGCTCTGGTCGGCGATCACGCCCTACCCGATCGCGTTCTCGTTCGAGGCGCTCGCGACGCAGACCCAGTTCGGCTCGTTCGGGGCGGTGCTCGCCGACCCCGAGTTCTGGGCCTCCCTCGGGCGAACGCTCGTCATCGCCGGCGGCAGCGCCACCATCGCCTGCGTCGCGGCGACGGTGCTCGCCTACGGCATCGCGAGGGCCAGGCGCACCGGCTGGACGAAGGCCGTCGACCTCTTCGCCTCGTCGTCGGTCGCGATCCCGGCGGTCATCGCGGGCTTCGCGATGTTCCTCACGTTCATGGTGATCAACCCGGTGATCCCGCTGGCCGGCACCATCGTGGCGCTGATCCTCGCGTACTCGTACCGCGTGTCGATCGCCTACCGCGCCGGGTACAGCGCGACGCTGCAGATCCGGATGGAGCTCGAGGAGGCGGCGCTCGTCAGCGGCGCCAGTCCGCTCGAGGGCTTCCGCCGCATCGTCGCCCCGCTGCTCATGCCGACGGTGTTCGCCGTATGGATCCAGATGTTCGTGCTCGGCACCAACGAGTTCACGCTGCCGGCGTTCCTCGCGACGCCCGAGTCGCGGCCGCTGTCGGTGTACATGTACGCGATGATCAGCCCGCGGTCGGCGCAGCTCTACCAGCCCGACCAGGGTGCGGCGATGGCGCTGATCTTCACGCTGCTCGTCTTCGCGATCGGCTACGGGCTGCAGTGGGCCGTCTCGCTCTTCGCCATCGGGCGGGCGAAGCGCCGCAACCCGATCCCCGGCGTCGGAACGGCCGACGTGGTTCCGTCGGCGCCGCCCGTGGCTCCGGACACCCGCGCGGTCGCCGCGCAGGACCTCGAGGACCGGAGGCAGCTGGCCAGGCGCTGACCTCGCGCCGGTCGAGTAGCGACGAAGGAGCGTATCGAGGCCAGCCGATGCGGATCTCGATACGGCCCTGGCGGGCCTACTCGATCGGCGTTGCCTGCTCGACGGTGCTTGTACGCGGTGTCGATGAAACGGGTTCGAAGTGTACGACGGGGCGGTGCGACATCCGGATGTCGCGACCTAGCATTGGGCGCACCGCCACCGTCGTCACCTTGAAGAGGAGCCCGTCATGACCATCGTCGACACCACGGTCACCGTCACCGGAGGACCGTCGCTCCCGCAGGAGCGCCGCCTCGTCACCGCCATTCCGGGCCCGCGCTCGCAGGAGCTCATGGCGCGCAAGGCCGCGGCCGTCGCCTCGGGCGTCGGCACCACCATTCCCGTCGCGATCGTCGCCGGCGGCGGTGGAGTGCTCGTCGACGCCGACGGCAACTCCATCATCGACCTCGGCTCCGGCATCGCCGTCACGGGCGTCGGCAACGCCAACCCGCGCGTCGTCGAGGCGGTCACCGCGCAGCTGAACGCCTTCACGCACACCTGCTTCACGGTCGCGCCCTACGACTCCTACGTCGACGTCGCCGAGAAGCTCAACGAGCTCACCCCCGGCGACCACGACAAGCGCACCGCCCTGTTCAACTCCGGCGCCGAAGCCGTCGAGAACGCCGTGAAGATTGCCCGCGCCTACACGAAGAAGCAGGCTGTCGTCGCGTTCGACCACGCCTACCACGGCCGCACGAACCTCACCATGGGCCTGACCGCGAAGAACATCCCGTACAAGAACGGCTTCGGCCCGTTCGCGCCCGAGGTGTACCGCGTGCCGCTCAGCTACCCCTTCCGCGACGGCGGGCTCAGCGGCGCCGAGGCGGCCGCGCGCGCCATCCTGCAGATCGAGAAGCAGATCGGCGCCGAGAACCTCGCCGCGCTGATCATCGAGCCCATCCAGGGCGAGGGCGGCTTCATCGTGCCCGCCGCCGGCTTCCTCCCGGCCCTCGTCGAGTGGTGCCGCGCGAACGACGTCGTGTTCATCGCCGACGAGGTGCAGACCGGCTTCGGCCGCACCGGCGCCTGGTTCGCGAGCGACCACGAGGGCATCGTGCCCGACCTCATCACCACCGCCAAGGGCATCGCGGGCGGGCTGCCGCTCTCCGCGGTCACCGGCCGCGCCGAGATCATGGACGCCGCGGGCGCCGGCGGGCTCGGCGGCACCTACGCGGGCAACCCGCTCGCCTGCGCCGCCGCCCTCGCCTCGATCGAGACGTACGAGCAGGACGGCCTCATCGAGCGGGCCAAGGAGATCGGCACGGTGCTGATCGGCCGCCTGAACGCCCTGCGCACGACCGACGCCCGCATCGGCGACGTCCGCGGCCGCGGCGCGCTGGTCGCGATCGAGCTCGTCGACCCCGCGACCGGCGCACCGGACGCGGCACTCACCAACAAGGTCGCCGCGTACGCCCACTCGCAGGGCGTGCTCGTGCTCACCTGCGGAACCTACGGCAACGTGATCCGCTTCCTCCCCCCGCTCACCATCTCGGACGACCTCCTCATCGAGGGCCTGCAGGTCGTCGCGGAAGGACTCAAGACGGCATGACCACCCTCACCGACAACGACGTCGTGATCGCCCGCCCCGCGGCATCCTCGGATCACATCGCCACCCCGCTGACCGACGCGCGCTCGCAGCTCGCCGAGGCCGTGGCCCTGCTCGGCTACAACGACGGCCTGCACCGGATGCTCGCGACCCCGCGTCGTGAACTGACCGTCGCCGTGCCGCTGCGCATGGACTCGGGCGAGAGCCGCCTCTACGTCGGCCACCGCGTGCAGCACAACTTCTCGCGCGGCCCGGCCAAGGGCGGCCTGCGGTACGCGCCGAACGTCAACATCGACGAGGTGCGCGCACTCGCGATGTGGATGACCTGGAAGTGCGCCCTGCTCGACGTGCCGTACGGCGGCGCGAAGGGCGGGATCGCGATCGACCCCCGCGAGCACTCCAAGGCCGAGCTCGAGCGCGTGACCCGTCGCTACACGAGCGAGATCCTGCCGATCATCGGCCCGGAGCGCGACATCCCCGCGCCCGACATCGGCACCGACGAGCAGACGATGGCCTGGATGATGGACACCTACTCCGTCGCCAGCGGCTACACGGTGCCCGGCATCGTGACCGGCAAGCCCATCGCGCTCGGCGGTTCGCTGGGTCGCGCCTCGGCGACGAGCCGGGGCGTGACCCACATCGCGCTCGCCGCGCTGCGGCACGTCGGCCTCGAGCCCACGCGCTCGACCGCCGCCGTGCAGGGCTTCGGCAAGGTCGGTGCGGATGCCGCGCGGTTCCTGTCCGAGGCGGGCGTGCGCGTCACGGGCGTGAGCGACCAGTACGGCGCCGTGTTCAACGCCGCCGGACTCGACGTCGAGGCCCTCACCGACCACGTGCGCGGCACCGGATCCGTCGTCGGCTTCGCCGGCGCCGAGCCCATCGACGGGGCGCAGCTGCTCACGCTCGACGTCGACCTGCTCGTGCCGGCCGCCGTCGAGGGCGTGCTGCACGAGTCCAACGCCGGCGACGTGCGGGCTCGCGTCATCGTCGAGGGCGCGAACGGCCCGACGACGCCGACGGCCGACGCGATCCTGCGCGAGCGCGGCGTGCTCGTCGTGCCCGACATCCTCGCGAACGCCGGCGGCGTGATCGTCTCCTACTTCGAGTGGGTGCAGGCCAATCAGGCCTATTGGTGGCGCGCCGACGAGGTGGAGTCCAGACTGGAGGAGCGGATGCTCAGCGCGTGGCAGCACGTGCTGGGGTATGCCGAGACCAGGGGGCTCTCGCTTCGCACCGCGGCCACGGCGCTCGCCGTCGAACGCGTGGCCGATGCGCACCGCCTCCGCGGCCTCTACCCCTGATCCACCTTCATCACACGACGCTCCTCTCGAAGAGAACCGAACAGGAATCCGCATGACGAACGCAACGCTCGAATCGACCATCCTCGGCGCCGTCGAGGGCCGCCTCTTCATCGGCGGCGAATGGGTCGACGCCGAGGGCGGCAAGACCCTGGCCGTGCACGACCCCGCGACGGGCGCCGTGATCAAGGAGATCGCCGACGCCTCGCCCGCCGACGGCATCCGCGCCCTCGATGCCGCCGTGGCCGTGCAGGAGTCGTGGGCGAAGACCGCGCCCCGCGTGCGCGGCGAGCTGCTGCGCAAGGCGTTCGACCTGCTGCAGGAGCGCAAGGAGGAGTTCGCGCTCCTCATGACCCTCGAGATGGGCAAGCCCCTCGCCGAGGCGCGCGGCGAGGTCGTCTACGGCGGCGAGTTCCTGCGCTGGTTCAGCGAGGAGGCCGTGCGCATCTCCGGCCGCTACGGCCTGAACCCCGAGGGCACCGGACGCATGATCGTCTCGCAGCGCCCGGTCGGCCCGTCGTTCTTCATCACGCCGTGGAACTTCCCGCTCGCGATGGCGACCCGCAAGATCGCACCCGCGCTCGCCGCGGGGTGCACGGTCGTCATCAAGCCCCCGGCACTCACGCCGCTCACGACCATCGCGTTCGTGCAGCTGCTCGAGGAGGCCGGCCTGCCGAAGGGCGTCGTCAACGTCATCCCGACGTCGACCTCGTCGGCGGTCTCCGGCCCGATCATCGAGGACCCGCGCCTGCGCAAGCTGAGCTTCACGGGCTCGACCCCCGTCGGCCGCGCCCTCATGAAGCAGGCGGCAACCGGCATCCTCCGCACGAGCATGGAGCTCGGCGGCAACGCCCCGTTCGTGGTCTTCGGCGACGCCGACCTCGACAAGGCGGTCGAGGGCGCCCTCGTCGCGAAGTTCCGCAACATCGGCCAGGCGTGCACCGCGGCGAACCGGTTCATCGTGCACGAGTCGGTCGCCGACGAGTTCGCGAGCCGCATCGCCGAGCGCGTCAAGGCCATGAAGGTCGGCCGCGGCACCGAGGAGGGCGTCAACATCGGCCCCCTCATCGACGGCAAGGCGGTCGAGTCGACCGACGCGCTCGTGCAGGACGCCGTCTCGCGCGGCGCGAGCGTGCTCACCGGCGGAACCCGCATCGTCGACGGCGACGGCACCTTCTACGCGCCGACCGTGCTCGCGGGCGTCGCGGCGGGCAGCCGCCTGCTCGCCGAGGAGATCTTCGGCCCGGTGCTCGGCATCACGACCTTCTCCGATGAGGACGAGGCCGTGCGCCTCGCCAACGACACCGAGTACGGCCTCATCTCGTACGTCTTCACGCAAGACCTGGCGCGCGGCCACCGCATGATCGAGCGCCTCGCCACCGGCATGATGGGGCTCAACACGGGCCTCGTCTCGAACGCCGCCGCACCGTTCGGCGGCGTGAAGCAGTCGGGCATCGGCCGCGAGGGCGGGCTCGAGGGCATCCACGAGTACCTCGACACGAAGTACACGCTCGTCCCGGTGGACTGAGCCGGTCGGGCGGATGCCGCAGCGCCGCGCCGCGGCATCCGCTCGCCCCCATCTCGAACCCCGCGCGTCACGCGGGAACACGCGAACCGAAAGCGAAAGAAACACCATGGAACGCATCGACTGCGACGTCGTCATCGTCGGCGCCGGGGCCTCGGGCCTCACCGCCGCGAACAAGCTGAAGGCGGCCGGCAAGTCCGTCGTCGTGCTCGAGGCGCGCGACCGCATCGGCGGCCGCCTCTGGACCGACGACATCGAGGGCGCCATGCTCGAGATCGGCGGCCAGTGGGTCTCGCCCGACCAGGACGCCCTGATCGAGACGATCGAGGAGCTCGGCCTCGAGACCTACTCGCGCTACCGCGAGGGCGAGAACGTCTACATCAGCGAAGACGGCGAACGCCGCCTCTTCGAGGGCGAGATCTTCCCGGTGCCCGCGAAGACCGAGGGCGAGATCCTCGGGCTCATCGACAAGCTCGACGCGCTCGTCGCCGAGATCGACCCCGACGCGCCGTGGGCCCACCCGCGGGCGAAGGAGCTCGACGAGGTCTCGTTCGCCGAGTGGCTCGGCACGCAGACCGACGACGAGGAGGCGAAGCTCAACATCGGCATGTTCATCGCCGGTGCCATGCTCACCAAGCCCGCGCATGCGTTCTCGGCCCTGCAGGCGCTGCTCATGGCCGCCTCGGCCGGCTCGTTCTCGCACCTGGTCGACGCCGACTTCATCCTCGACCAGCGCGTCGTCGGCGGCCTGCAGCAGGTGCCGCTCCTCCTCGCCGAGAAGCTCGGCGGCGCGGTGCGCCTCGGCCAGCCGGTGCGCAAGCTCCGCTGGGCCGGCGCCGAAGGACAGGCGAAGAACCCCGACGCCGGCGTCACCGCCGTGACCGACGACCTCGAGGTGCACGCGAAGCGCGTGATCCTCGCCCTCGCGCCCGTGCTCATCAGCCGCATCTCGTACGAGCCGCCGCTGCCCCGCCGCCAGCACCAGCTGCACCAGCACCTCTCGATGGGCTTCGTGATCAAGGTGCACGCCGTCTACGAGACGCCGTTCTGGCGCACCGACGGGCTCAGCGGCACGGCCTTCAGCCCGTACGAGCTCGTGCACGAGGCGTACGACAACACGAACCACGACGACCCCCGTGGCACGCTCGTCGGCTTCGTCTCCGACGAGGAGGCCGACGGCGTCTTCACGCTCAGTGCCGCGGAGCGCAAGGAGCGCATCCTCGAGTCGCTGTCGCATTACTACGGCGAGCAGGCGAAGCACCCGGTCGTCTACTACGAGAGCGACTGGGGCTCCGAGGAATGGACCCGCGGCGCGTACGCGGCGAGCTTCGACATGGGCGGCCTGGCGCGATACGGCGCCGACCTCCGCAAGCCCGTCGGACCCATCCACTTCTCGTGCAGCGACATGGCCGGCAAGGGCTACCAGCACGTCGACGGCGCGATCCGCGTCGGCCGCGACGTCGCGGCCGCGATCCTGGCCGGCGACTGATGAACGCCGGGGCACCGGCGGATGCCGCGCCGCGCCGCATCGTCGTCGGGTACACGGCCAACGACAGCGGCGCCGACGCGCTCGCCCTCGCGACCAGGCTCGCCACGGCGAGCGAGGCGCAGCTCGATGTCGTGATGGTGCTGCCGAGCGAGGCTCGCTCGAGCACCGTGCCCTCCGACGTCGGGTACGAGCGCCACCTGAAGGCCCGCTCGCGCTCCTGGCTGGCCGAGGCCTCCGCCAGCCTCGACCCCGACCTCGTGCAGTCGCTGCACGTGCGGTACGCGGAGTCGTTCGCCGAGGGGCTCATCGAGTCGGCGCACGAGTTCGGCGCGTCGCTCATCGTCGTCGGCGCGGCCCGCGGCGGCATCCTCGGGCGTTCGCGCATCGGCTCGGTGGCCAACGAACTGCTGCACTCCTCCGACGTGCCGGTGGCGCTCGCGCCCGCCGGGTCACGTGAGCTCGCGGCATCCGCCGGCGTCTCCCGCATCACCGCGGCCCTCGGTTCGCGCCCCGGCGCGGGCGTGCTGCTCGATGCGGCCGTGCGACTGACGAAGTCGCTGCGCGCGCCGCTGCGGCTGCTCTCGCTCGTGCCGATCGACCTGCCCTCGGGCATGGACGAGGGCCTCGCCGAGCTCACGGGCACGGCCCACGCCGACGAGGTGCTCGCCGCGGCCAAGCGCGAGCTGCCCGCCGGCATCGAGGCCACGGCCGAGGTCGCCACCGGCGACACCATCGAGGCCGCCGTGCGCAGCCTCTCGTGGCACGAGGGCGAGATCGTGCTCGTCGCGTCGAGCCGCCTGGCCACCCCCAGTCACCTGTTCCTCGGGTCGACGGCGTCGAAGATGCTCCGGGAGCTCCCGGTGCCGATGATCGTCGTTCCGCGCAGCACCACCGAGCCGCGAGCCAACGGACGAGCCGCCGGTCGCACCACCGGAAAGGCGTCATCATGACGAACCGACCCGACCCGACGGCGGGTGCTCCGCTGACCTCCGCGAGCGCGGCCGTCGACGCCTCCGAGCAGGGTGGCATCTCGAAGAAGGGGCTCTCGGCCGGCTCGGTCGGCCTCATCGGCGCGATCGTCATCGGCATCTCGTGCATCGCGCCGGCGTACACGCTGACCGCGGCGCTCGGCCCGACGGTCTCCGAGGTCGGCGTGCAGGTGCCGGCGATCATCCTCGTCGGGTTCATCCCGATGCTGCTGGTGGCATTCGGCTATCGCGAGCTGAACAAGCGGATGCCGGACTCCGGCACGTCGTTCACCTGGGCGACGCGGGCGTTCGGCCCGTGGGTCGGCTGGATGGCCGGCTGGGGACTCGTCGCGGCGACGATCCTCGTGCTCTCGAACCTCGCGGGCATCGCCGTGGACTTCCTGTTCCTGCTGATCTCGCAGATCGTCGGCAATCCCGAGATCGCCGACCTCGCGACGAACCCGTTCATCAACGTCGGCGTGTGCCTGCTGTTCGTGCTCGGCGCCACGTGGGTGTCGTATCGCGACATGCAGACGACGCAGAAGCTGCAGTACTGGCTGGTCGGGTTCCAGGTCGCCGTGCTCGTGCTCTTCGCCGTCGCGGCACTCGTCGAGGTCGCGAACGGCAACGCGTTCGACGCGACGCCCATCGAGCTGTCGTGGTTCAACCCGTTCGCCGTCGAGTCGTTCTCGGCCTTCGCCGCCGGGCTCTCGCTGTCGATCTTCATCTTCTGGGGGTGGGATGTCACGCTCACCATGAACGAGGAGACGAGGGGTTCCGAGAAGACCCCCGGGCGCGCGGCCACGATCACGGTCGTCACGATCGTGGTGCTGTACCTGCTCATCGCGGTCTCGCTCATCGCCTTCGCGGGCGTCGGCGACGGGGAGTACGGACTCGGCAATCCCGACATCCAGGACAACGTGTTCTTCCACCTCGCCGGGCCCATCCTCGGGCCGCTCGCGGTGCTCGTCTCGCTCGCCGTGCTCACGAGCTCGGCGTCGAGCCTGCAGTCCACGTTCGTGTCGCCCGCGCGCACGCTGCTCGCCATGGGGCACTACGGCGCCCTGCCCGAGAAGTTCGCGAGCGTCAGCCCGCGCTTCTTCACGCCCGGCTACGCCACGATCGTCTCGGCGATCGTCGCGGCCGCCTTCTACGCCGTCATGCGCTTCCTCAGCGAGGACGTGCTGTGGGACACGATCACCGCCCTCGGCATGATGATCTGCTTCTACTACGGCATCACGGCGTTCGCGTGCGTCTGGTTCTTCCGCAAGCTGTGGTGGCGTTCGGTGCGCAACGTCTTCTTCACGCTGCTGTTCCCGCTCATCGGCGGGGTGATCCTCGCCGTGCTCTTCTTCACGACGCTGATCGACAGCATGAACCCCGACTACGGCAGCGGGTCGAACGTCTTCGGCGTCGGCCTCGTCTTCGTGCTCGGCATGGTGGTGCTGCTCTCGGGCGTCGCGGTCATGCTCTGGCAGTGGCGCAAGCGGCCGGCGTTCTTCCGCGGCGAGACGCTGTCGCGGGCGGTCGCGAGCGAGTAGTCCCGCGCACACCGACAGATGAGGCCGCCTCCCGCGACACCGGGAGGCGGCCTCATCCTCGTCTTGCTGTCGAGCGCCGGTCGAGCCCGTCGAGTCGGTCGAGCGGATGCCGCCGGCGGGCCCCCGGGCTACGCGGCGCGGCCCTCGTCGGCTGCCGCGGCATCCGCCTCGAAGACCGTCGCGCCGGCGACGACCGTGCGGATCACGCGCGCCGTGAGCAGCGACGCCTCGCCCGCGGCGAACGGGTCGACGTCGAGCACCGCGAAGTCGGCGGCGAGGCCGGCCACGAGGCGTCCGCGCGCATCGCCGTCGCCGCACGAGGCGGCCGCATCGCGCGTCGCGTGTCCGATCGCCTCGGCGAGGGGCAGCGCGAACCCGGGCAGCGAGGGCTCGAACGACGGGTCGAGCGCCGAACGGCGCGTGGCGGCCACGTACATGTTGTGCAGCGCCTCGTGGGGTGCGGTCGGGGCATCCGTCGAGAACGCGAGCAGGGCACCGGCGTCCACGAACTCGGGCCAGGCGAACGCCCGATCGACGCGCTCGTCGCCCAGCATGGCGACCCAGTTGTCGAAGATCGCGGGGTCGGCGTGCACGGGCTGCATCGACGCGGTCACGCCGAGGCGCGACATCCGCTCGGCCGTGCCGGGGGCCGCGTACTCGAGGTGCTCGATGCGGTGGCGGCGCGGCAGGTCGCCGTTGACGGCCACGGCGTGCTCGATCGCGTCGAGGGCGATCTCGCTGGCGTAGTCGCCGATCGCGTGCTGGGCGACCTGCAGGCCCGCCGCGTCTGCTGCGGCCACGACGGGCTTCAGCGCGTCGAGCGGCCAGATCGGCTCGGCGTTCGAGCCATCGGCGTACGGATGCCGCATGGCGGCCGTGCACGCGTCGATCACGCCGTCGAGCACGAGCTTGACGCCCACGATGCGCAGCCACGGCGCGGTCGGCGCGGCGGCCGTCTCGGCGGCGAGGCGGGCGGCGGTCTCGACCTGCGCGAGGTTCGCGGCCTCGTCGCCCGTGTTGGCGACGAACCAGTGCGCGGCGACGCGGATCGGCAGCGTGCCGCCCCGGCGGTCGATCGCACGCTGGAACGCGGCGAGTCCGAGCTCGTCGAACGCCATGTCGACGACGCCCGTCACGCCGGTGGCGAGGTAGGCGTCGATCGTGCGCTCGACGGCCGCGTCGCGGTCGGCGTCGGTCGTGAGGCTCGCGAGGTGCTCCCACACGAACTGCTGGGCGGCGGTCTCGTAGAGCATGCCGTCGGGCTCGCCGTCGGCGTCCCGGCCGATGCGCCCGCCGATGGGGTCCGGCGTCTCGCGCGTGATGCCGAGGTCGGCGAGCGCGGCGCCGTTGACCCAGCACGAGTGGTAGTCGTTCGCGTCGAGGAACACGGGCACGTCGGCGACGGCGGCGTCGATCATCGCGGCGGTGGGGGCGCCGGGCACCGAGTCGAACAGCCAGCCGCGGCCGAGCACGCGCGGTGCGGTCGGGTCGGCGGCCCGCGCGGCGCGGAGCCGCGCCTGGATCTCGTCGAGCGTGCGCGCATCGGTGAGCGGCACGCGGCCGAGCGCGTCGCCCATCATGACGAGGTGCGTGTGGGCGTCGGTGAAGCCGGGCAGCACGAGGCGTCCGTCGAGGTCGACCGTCGCGGCATCCGCTCCTCCGACGCGCAGCGCGCCGGCCGCATCGCCGACGAAGGCGAGCACGTCGCCGTCGACGACGAACGCCTCGGCCCACGGAGTCGACGGCTCGGCCGTGAAGACGCGTGCGTTGCGGTAGATCGTGCGGCTCATGCGAGCACCTCGTCGGCGTCGGCGCCCGTGGCGGCGGTGGCGGAGGAGGATGCGGCTGCGGCGAGCGCTGCGGCATCCGCCCGTTCGGCCTTCTCGTGCTGTGTCGAGACGTGGGCGGCGAACGCGGCGGGCACGGCGAGCACGAAGCTCGCGATGCCGAGCACCACCGTGAAGCCCTGGAACCCGAAGACCTCGACGAGCGCCGCGCCGATCACGGGCGTGAGCGCCGAGCCCACGAGGTAGACGGCGAGCAGCGGGCCCGACCAGCGGCCCTCGACGTCGAGCGCGGCCGACGTCGAGACGAAGTACATGAAGGCGATCGCGTAGATCGTGTTCCACGCGATGAAGACGACGATGAACGCGGTCGGGTCGGCGACGAAGCCCTCGACGATCTTCAGCACGCCGCCGAGCACGAGCAGCACGACGAGCGGCACGGCGCGGCCGAGGCGGTTGCCGACGACCATGAGCAGCACCGAGCCGACGAGTCCGCCGGCGGTGGCGCCGCTGAGCGCGAGGCCCAGGCCCTCGGGGGTCAGCGCGGCCTGCTCGGCGCCCATGACGCCGGTCATCGCCCAGAGCGAGTCCTCGCTGACGGCCCAGAGCGCGAAGGTCGCGAGCAGCACGAAGCCGGCGATGGTCGCGAGGCGGGTCGGACGAGCGGATGCCGCGGCGCGGGCCCTGAGCGCCGGGATCGCCGACGTCTCGGGCACCTCGAGGGGCACGGCCTCGGCGACGGCCGCTCCGGCGTTCGCCGCGGCGACGGGTGCGGCCGGCAGCCAGCCGCTCACGAGCAGCGAGACGAGCGAGAACAGCGCGAGCGCGCCGAACACGTCGATCGGTGCGAGGCCGATCAGCGGCACCACGGCGAGGATCACGGTGACGATCGCCCGGTTCGCGAGGCCGTTGAAGCCGGCGACGCGGTCGGGGTTCGTGAACGCGGCGATCGCGGCACCGGAGGCGGCCACCGCCCCGCCGGCGCCGACGCCGCCGAGCAGCAGGCCGGCGACGACGACGCCGGGTGCGGCGATGAGCGCGGCCGCGCCGAAGCCGAGGATCGCGATCACGAGGCCGACGCGGGCCACGAGCAGGCGGCGGGGGCCGGCGCAGAGCGGGGCGATCGCGAGGCCGGTGATCGCGGTGGCGAGCAGCGCCCCCGTGACGATCCAGCTGGCGGTGAGCACGTCGCTGCCGAGCGCGCCCTGCAGCGCGGTGATCATGTACGGCGACAGGTTGACGCCGAGGTAGCCGGCGATGCCGATGGTGAAGGTGGCGGTGGCGGTGGGCAGTCGCAGCGGCACTCGCGCGCCCTGGTCAATGCCGAGGTCGAGGTCGGTCATGTTCGTTCTCCGAGGGGGCTGGGCACTCCGTCGTGCCGGCGGGGGTCCGTGTCGTCGGGGTGTCGCGACGCGGTAAGTGAATGGTGTTCGTTTATTATGCACATCAGGGTTCGGTCGCGGAAGGCCGATACCCTGATCCGGGACATTCGGCACGCCGGGCCGGCTCGACGACGAGAGGGGGAACCGATCATGGCGAGACCCAAGGTTCCCCTGCTGTCGGTCGATCGCATCGCGGATGCCGCCCTCGAACTCGTCGACTCAGGCCAGCCGTTCGGGGTCAACGCCCTCGCCCGCCGCCTCGGCGTGACGCCGTCGTCGCTCTACAACCACGTCGACGGGCGCGACGGCATCATCGAGCTCATGCGCGGACGCTTCTCGCGCGACGCCGGTGCCGGAGCCCAGGCGAGCGGCGGCGAATGGCACGAGGTCGTCGCCGAGACGCTGCGCGCGCAGCGACGCATGTACGCGGCGCACCCCAACCTCGTGCCGCTCATCGTCGGCAAGACCATCACCGACCCCTACGTCATCGCCAGCTACGACCACCTCGCCACGACCCTCGTCGACGCGGGGTTCCCCGACGACGAGGTGCTCGGCGTCATCGCCCTCCTCGACGCCTTCGCCATCGGCTTCGGACTCGACCTCGCCTCGCCGCACGACGTCTGGCAGCCCGAGGGGGAGACGCAGACCCTCGGCCGCCTCATCGCCGACGCGCCGCACGGCGACGAGCGCTCCGACCGCGCCTTCGACCTCGGACTCGAGCTCCTCATCGAGTCGCTGCGCGCACGCCTGGCGCGCCTCAACGCCTGAGCGGCGCGCGAACGCCGGCCCGCGGCATCCGCTCGCCCCTCGGGTGCCCGCCGGTGTAGCGTCGGCGCAGGGGATTCGCGGGGCGGGCGAACGCGGGCGAACGGGGGAGCCATGTCGACGACGCGACCGACGGCCGCGCAACCGGCCACCGTGCGCCTCGGCACCGGCAGCCTCACCGCGGTCGTCGTCGGATCGATGGTCGGCGCGGGCGTGTTCTCGCTGCCCGGCCAGTTCGCCGCGAACACGGGCGTCGTCGGCGCCCTCATCGCCTGGACGATCGCCGGCACGGGCATGCTCATGCTCGCCTTCACGTTCCAGGCGCTCGCGAACCGCAAGCCGCACCTCGACGCGGGCGTCTACTCGTACGCGAAGACGGGGTTCGGCGACCTGCTCGGCTTCTTCTCGGCGTTCGGTTACTGGGCGAGCGCGTGCGTCGGCAACGTGACCTACTGGGTGCTCATCATGTCGACGCTCGGCGCGTGGATCCCCGCGCTCGGCGACGGCGAGACGATCCCCGCGATGATCGGCGCGACCGCGGGCCTCTGGGTCACGTTCCTGCTCGTGCGCCGTGGCGTGCGCGAGGCGGCCGCCGTCAACCGCATCGTCACGGTCGCCAAGCTCCTGCCGATCGTGGTGTTCATCGTCATCTCGCTCACCGTGCTCGACCCCGAGGTGTTCGCCGCGAACCTGCTCGGCGGGGTCGACGCTGGCCCGTTGTTCGACCAGGTGCGCGGCACGATGCTCGTCACGGTCTTCGCGTTCCTCGGCGTCGAGGGCGCGAGCGTCTACTCGCGGCACGCCAAGCGGCGAACGGATGTCGGCAGGGCGACCGTGCTCGGCTTCCTCTCGGTGCTCGCGGTCTTCGCCTCCGTCACGATCGTGTCGTACGGCGTGCTGCCCGCCGACGAGATCGCGGCGCTCCACGAACCCTCGATGGCGGGCGTGCTCGAGGCGGCCGTCGGCGAGTGGGGCGCCGTGCTCGTGAGCATCGCGCTCATCGTGGCGGTGCTCGGCGCCTACCTCGCGTGGACCCTCATGGCCGCCGAGGTCGTGTTCACGGCCGCGCGCGACGGCGACTTCCCGCGCATCTTCGCGACCATGAGCTCGCGCGACGTGCCCACCGTCGCCCTGCTCGGCTCGACGGTCTTCGCGCAGCTCGTGCTCGTCGTCGCGTTCTTCTCGGCCGACGCGTTCGGGTTCGCCCTCGACCTGACCAGCGCGCTCGCGCTCGTGCCGCTCCTGTTCGCGGCCGGCTACCTGCTGAAGATCGCGATCCGCCGCGACGGCTACGGTCCGGATGCCGCGTCGCGCCGTTCGCGCGCCACCGAACTCGTGATCGGGGCGGTCGCCACGGGCTACGTGATCTTCCTGCTGCTCGGCGCCGGCCTCGAGCTGCTGCTCATCTCGCTCATCGTGCAGGCGCCGGCGACCCTGCTCTACTTCCTCGCCCGCCGCGAGAACTCCCGCCCCCTCATCGCCTCGCGCTGGGACGTCGTCGTGCTCGCGGTCGCCTTCGGGGGTGCCGTCGTCGCGGTCGTCGGCCTCGCGGCGGGCTGGCTCGCGATCTGAGGAGCGCGCGGCGTGCCCGGTTGCGGGCGGCGCGCCGTGCTTCGACCGCGAGTGGTCGATTTCGGCTGCTTCGGCGCGCGCATTCCGGCCGGAAATGACCACTCGGCGACGGGCGGCGGCGTGGCGCCGGCGGCGTGGCCGGCGGGTGGCAGGGACGGCCGCGTGCGGCGGACGCCCGCATGCGGCATCCGCTCGTCGGCGCACCTCCGGGATCAGTCGGCGAACACGCCCTTCGCGACGTTCATCGCGCCCATGCCCTTGGGCCATCCGGCGTAGAAGGCGACGTGGGTGAGGGCCTCGATGAGCTCCTCGCGGGTCACGCCGTTCTCGACCGCCCGCCCGAGGTGGAACGCGAGCTGGTCGTGGTCGCCGCCGGCGGCGAGCACGGCGACCGTGATGAGGCTGCGGTCGCGGGGCGAGAGCTCGGGCCTGTTCCAGACGTCCTCGAAGAGCACGTCGTCGGTCAGCGCGGCCAGCTTGGGCGCGAAGTCCCCGAGTGTGCGGCGGCCTCCGCCGACCTGCTTGGGTGCCTGGCTGTCGGTCATCGTCTGTCCCGTCCCGTCCTGTCGATGTCGTGATGCGGTGCGAGACGTGGTCGTGCCGTGTCGTCTCGCCCTTCGAACGTATGCGCGGGCGAATGCACGTGGCAGTCACTGCGAGTGCCCCCTTCGGGCCCTGCTGCAGCTGGCGCGCCGCGCCGCGCCACGCCGCGCCCGCGAGTGGTCGATTTCGGCTGCCTCGGCGCGCGCATTCCGGCCAGAAGTGACCGCTCGGCGACGGGCGGCGGCGTGGCGCCGGCGGAGTGGCCGGCAGGGTGGCCGGCGGGTGGCAGGGACGGCGGCGTGCGGCGGGCGCCCGGCCGCGGCATCCGCTCGCCGAATAGACTGTGCGGGTGCCAGTGAACCCCGAGCTGCAGGGGCGGGTCTTCCCGCCGGCCGAGCCGTACCTCGTCGGTCGTGAGAAGGTGCGCGAGTTCGCGCGCGCCGTGTTCGCGACGCATCCGATCAACCATGACACCGAAGCCGCGCAGGCGGCGGGCTACGCCGACGTCGTCGCGCCGCCCACGTTCGCGGTCGTCGTGCAGGAGCACACGCTCGCGCAGCTGCTCGCCGAGCCCGACGCCGGCATCGACTTCAGCCGCGTCGTGCACGGCGACCAGCGCTTCACGTCGACCCGTCCGATCGTCGCGGGCGACCTGCTCACCGCGACGCTCACGGTGGCGAGCGTGAAGACGCTCGGCCCGCACTCGATGGTCACCGCAGAGACGAACGTGACGGATGCCGCGGGCGAGCACGTCGTGACCGCGACCTCCACGCTCGTGGTGCGAGGTGATGAGTGATGGCCGCCGCGTCCGCAACGCCCTCGTTCGATCGGCTCGCCGTCGGCGACGTCGTGGCCGAGCGCGAGTTCGCGCTGACCCGCGACTCGCTCGTGCGCTACGCCGGGGCATCCGGCGACTTCAACCCGATCCACTACCGCGACGACGTCGCCGCCTCGGTCGGCCTGCCCGGCGTGCTCGCGCACGGCATGCTCACCATGGGCTTCGCGGTGCAGCCCGTCGTCGACTGGGCCGGCGACCCCGGCCGGGTGCTCGACTACCAGGTGCGCTTCACGCGGCCCGTGGTCGTCGACCCCGCCTTCGGCGCGACCGTGAGCGTCAGCGCCAAGGTCGGCCAGCTCGACGCCGACGCGCGCGCAGCCCGCATCGACCTCACCGTCACGTTCGACGGCGCGACCGTGCTCGGCAAGGCGCAGGTCCGCGTCGTCCTCGGCTGACATGGGCGACTCCGAGATGACGTCACCCGAGGCCGTGCCGGGCGCGACCGAACCGACCGAACCGACCTTCGCCGAGCTCACGACGCTGCGCGTCGGCGGCCCGATCCGGCGCCTCGTCACCGTGACGACGCAGCGCGACCTCGTCGACGCCGCCGCCCACGCGTGGAGCGACGTCGAACCGTGGATGGCGCTCGGCGGCGGCTCGAACCTCCTCATCGGCGACGAGGGGTTCGACGGCACCGTCATCCGCATCGCGACGAAGGGCATCGAGGTGCTGCGCGGGTCCGAAGCCGACGGCGAGCCCGGCGCGGAGCCCGGCGCGGAGCCCGACACCTCGACCGTGCACCTGCGCGTGCAGGCCGGCGAGGTCTGGGACGACCTCGTCGCCTGGACCGTCGACAAGGGGTACTCGGGCATCGAGGCGCTGTCGGGAATTCCGGGCAGCGTCGGCGCCGCGCCCGTGCAGAACATCGGCGCCTACGGCCAGGAGCTCGAGTCGACGCTCGTCGCGATCGAGTTCCTCGACGAGGGCGCCGACCGTCCCCGCCGCATGACCGCCGCCGAGCTCGAGCTCGGCTACCGCACCTCGGTGCTGAAGCAGGGGCTGAGCGGCATCGTCGTCTCGATCGAGCTCGCGCTGCACGACACGGCCGCCGAGCGCGCCGTGCTCGGCGAGGCGCTCGGCCAGGCCGTCGCCTACGCGCAGCTCGCCGGGGCGCTGCACGTCGACCTCGGCGACCGCGTGCCGATCGCCCGCGTGCGCGAGAGCGTGCTCGCCCTGCGCGCCTCGAAGGGCATGGTGCTCGACCCCGACGACCGCGACTCGGTGAGCGCCGGATCCTTCTTCACCAACCCCATCGTCGGCGAGCATGCGGCCAGGTCGCTGCCGGGCGATGCACCGCGCTGGTACGTCGAGCCCGAGGTCGCCGACGAGGTCGTGCCCCTCGCGAACGCCCTCGAGGAGTCGCCGCTCGAGCAGTTCCTCGCGCACCAGGCGTCGCTCGAGACATCCGAATCGGTGACGGATGCCGCGGCGACCGAACCGAGCGTGAAGCTGTCGGCCGCGTGGCTCATCGAGCGCTCGGGCATCGGCCGCGGGTTCGCCCTGCCCGGATCGCGCGCCGCGATCTCGTCGAAGCACACGCTCGCCCTCACGAACCGCGGGGGAGCGACGGCCGAGGAGATCGCCGAGCTGGCGCGCTACGTGCGCAACCGCGTGCAGGCCGAGTTCGGCATCCTGCTGCATCCCGAGCCGGTGGTCGTCGGGCTCGAGCTGTAGGGCGGCCGAACCGGTCGAGGAGGCGCGCAAGCGCCGAGCTCCGCCGGTCGAGTAGGCGCGCAAGCGCCGTATCGAGACCAGCGGCAACCGGCGCGCGGGCCTCGAGACGCTTCGCTCCTCGACCGGCGGGTGACCCGACTGAGGCCTCGATACGCTTCGCTACTCGACCGGCCGGGCGCGCTCGCCGCGCCGGATGAGGCCGACGACGCCGAAGAGGGCGACGATCACGCCGACCGCGATGAGCGCGTAGAGCCAGGCGGCGAGCGGGTTGAGCCCGGCGATCCAGGCGTCGGCGGCGAGGCGCCTGGCCGGATCCACGAGGATCCACAGCGTCAGCGCGGCCGTGCCGCCGAAGATCAGCGCCCACACGAGGGCGCCCCAGCGCACTGTCGGTCGGCCCGGGGGCGTCGTCGATGCCGGGGCACGCGACGCGGAGGCGTACACCGAGTCGGGCCGGTCGGCGGATGCCGCGGGGTCGGCCGGCGTCGTGAAGAAGGCGGGCTCTGCGGCGGCCGGCGGCGACAGCGGCACCGTGGTGAAGGCGTCGGCCGCGGCATCCGTCTCGATGACGGCCGTGGGGCCGGTGCTCGCGGCGGCGTGGAGGTCTCGAGACGCTCCTTCGTCGCTGCTCGACCGGCGGTCGGCGTCGGCGTCGTCGGCGGGGCGTGAGGTGTTCTCGGTCATGTTCTCGCTCATTCCATGATCTGGATGTGGACGGTGCCCGTGCGCTGCGACAGCTCGAGCACGGCGTCGACCTGTTCGCCGGACTTCAGGGCCCTGGCGCCGGCCTCGCCGCCGAGCACGAGCGCGGCGCGATCGAGGTCGCCGATCTGCGGGACGCGCATCGCGCCCTCGTCGTCGTAGACCGTGATGTCGACGGGGCCGGCGTCCGACGCGTCGAGCAGCACCACGGCGCCGTCGTCGAGTCCGAGCCAGGTGTCGCCGATGCCCTGCGTGAGTTCTACGACCGCGGGGGAGCCTGCGACCGGCAGCGCTCGCATGTAGGCGTTGCCGATCGGCTGCACGAGGCGCTGCGAGGTGGTGAGGTCGATGCTCTCGTCGGGGCCGATCAGCCGGCCCTGCGAGGAGAACGTCGCCGCGCCGAGCCCGACGAACATGGCGAGAACGGCGGTGAGCGTCAGGAACGCGAGCGCCCCGCTCCGACGTCGCCGGAGGGCCGCGATGATCATGCCGAGCGCGAGCACGAGGGTGCCTGCGGCCAGCGCCACGGGCACGGCGAAGGCTGCGACCCCCGCGTCGCCGAGGGCCAGCAGTGCGACGATCGCGCCGCCGATGAGGCTCGCGCCGAGCATCGTGAACACGAACGCGGCGCTCGCCCTAGGGCGGCTCGCACGACGTGCGGCCCTGGCCGCATCCGCGCTCGCGGCGAGTGCGCGGGCCTTCTCCCGGTTCTCGGCGGCGGCGCGGGCGCGGGCGGCCCGTTCGGCCTGCTCCTGCCCGGTCTTCCACTCGGTGTGCGCGACGCGCCATGCCTCGTGCTGCTCACGCCACTCGGCGATCGCCGCGGGGTCGGCGCCCATCGCGGGCACCGGGGGCTCGGTCGACGTCGTCGGGCCTGCTGCGGCCGCGATGGTCGCCGCACCGGCGCTGGGATCGGCCGGAGTCGCGGACGCGGCATCCGTCACCTGAGCGGATGCCGCATCCGCACCCGTCGAACGGGTGTCGCCGTTCGTCGGGGGAACCGGGGCTGCGGACGTCGCGGCGGCCGCGCTCGCGGCAGCCCCAGGCGTGGACCCCGACCGGGCGGCGTCGGCAGCGGAAGCCGTTCGCGCGCCGGCGCCGCCGGCCGGGGGGTTCTGGGAGGCTCGCCGGGCGAGCCAGATGACGAGGGCGACGATGCCGCCCACGATGAGGAGGGTCCAGATGATGCGCAGCGGCACCGTGAGGTTGAAGCCGAAGATCGGGTCGGCGATGTAGGGCCACTCGTCCCACCACTGCCAGCCGAGCCAGCCGCCCTGCACGAACGGGATCAGGCCGAGCACGCCCATGACCGCGATGCCGACGACGGCCGGGTCGACGATGCCGCGGGTGAGGCGTTCGAGGTGGATCTCGCCGTCGGCGTCGGGCAGCAGCAGCCAGGCGATCGCATAGAGCAGCACGAACGGGGCGCCGAGCACGGCGACCACGACGACGATGCCGCGCACGATGATCGGGTCGATGCCGAGGCGGGCGCCGATGCCGGCGCAGACGCCGCCGAGCCATCCGGCGCGGCGCGGCAGTCCGAGGCGCCGCAGCCAGGCGTAGAAGCCGGGGCCCGTCGCGTCGGGTGCGGCCGGCCTGCCACCGGCATCCGTCGCGCCCGAGCCGTTCGGAGTGCCCGAGCCGCCTGAACCGCCCGCGCCGCCCGAGCCGCCTGCACCCTCTGCACCTGATGAAGCCGAACCGACCGCCCCGTCGACCGACGGTCCGACCTGCGCGGAGTCCCCCTGCACGCCTTCCGGCACTGGGTCGGTCTGCGGGGCGGTCTGGTTCGTCTCCATGCCTCGATGCTGGCAGCGGCGCTGGGCGACCCGCTATGGGGTGAGTCCCTGATTCGACCCTGACGGTGACCCGGGGGCCGGGGCAGGTGGCGCCGGGCGTGCTTGGATGGCAGACATGGAGCCCCGGATGTCGCGACCGCGCGCCTGCGTCGCCACGGGCGTCGCGGCGGGGCTGGCCGCGCACCTCGGCTGGCCGGTGCTCGTCGTGCGCGCCGCGTTCGTCGTGACCAGCGTCGCGGCGGGTGCGGGCGTGCTGCTCTACGCCTGGCTCTGGGCGTTGACGCCGTGGGAGCCGGGCGAGCGGCGTCCGAGCCGGCGGGCCCCGGTCGCGTGGCTGCTCGTGTCAGCATCGGCGGCAGTGCTCGCGGTCGCGTGGCTCACGGCCGGGCGGGCGATCGGCGCCGACGCGGCCGACCTGCGGTGGTGGTTCGGCGGCGTGATCGCCGGGGTCGGGCTCGCCGTGGCATCCGGAGCCTGGGCGACCTTCATCGACCGTCCCGAGCCCGAGCGGGGGCCGAGGCACGAGCTCACGATCCGGCTCGTCGCGACGGCGCTGCTGCTGGTCACGGCCGTCGGCCTCGTGTTCGGCGAGAGCGCGCGCTGGCATCCGGTGCCGACGTTCGCGGCCGCGCTCGCCGCGGTGCTCGGCATCGGGCTGGTCTACGCGCCGACGCTCGTGACCGCGTGGCGCGAGCTCACCGAGGAGCGCACGAAGCGCATCCGCGAGGAGCAGCGCAGCGAGATCGCCGCGCACCTGCACGACTCGGTGCTGCAGACGCTCGCGCTCATCCAGAATCGGGCCGGCGCCACGACCGAGGTGGCCCGCATCGCCCGGGCGCAGGAGCGGGAGCTGCGCGACTGGCTCTTCGACGGCGAGGCGCCCGCCGACAGCGACCTCGGAACCGACCTGCGCGACTTCGCCGCGGCCCTCGAGATCGACTACCCGGTGACGATCGACGTCGTGGCGGTCGGCTCGTCGAGCGAGCGGGCGAGCGGCGAGGTGGCGGCCGCTGCGCGCGAGGCCATGCTGAACGCCGCACGCCACGCCGGCGGCGAGGTCTCGGTCTACGTCGAGGCGACGCCCGACTCGGTCGAGGTGTTCGTGCGCGACCGCGGCGACGGGTTCGACCTCGGCGAGGTGCCGAGCGACCGGCTCGGCGTGCGGCAGTCCATCATCGGGCGCATGCGCCGGGCCGGCGGCTCGGGCGAGGTGCGCCCGGGCGCGGGCGGCGTCGGCACCGAGGTGCGACTGCGGTTCCCGGCCGAGCGCATCGGCAGCATGGGGAGCGCCGGAAACTCCGGCACGGAGGGTGCACGTGGCTGACCTGAACCCTGCCGAGACGGCGGGCGCGGCATCCGTTCGCGTCGTGATCGTCGACGACCACTCGATCTTCCGCTCGGGGCTGAAGGCCGACCTCGACGCCTCGATCGAGGTCGTGGGCGAGGCGCACGACGTCGAGTCCGCCGTGCTCGCGGTGACGGATGCCGCACCCGACGTCGTGCTGCTCGACGTGCACCTGCCAGGGGTCGGCGTGCCGGCCGGCACGAGCGGCGGGGCCGAGGTCATGCGCCGCGCCGCGGCATCCGTGCCGGGAACGAGGTTTCTCGCGTTGAGCGTGTCGGACAAGGCCGAAGACGTGGTCGGCGTGATCCGCGCCGGCGCTCGCGGATACATCACGAAGGGGTCGTCCGGAGCCGACGTCAGCCGCGCGGTGCACGCCGTCGCGAGCGGCGACGCCGTCTTCTCGCCGAAGCTCGCCGGATTCGTGCTCGACGCCTTCGGGGCCGCCGTCGGCGAGACCGCGGCCGCGAGCGACGAGCTCGACCGCCTCTCGGCGCGCGAGCAGGAGGTCATGCGCCTCATCGCGCGCGGCTACGCCTACAAGGAGGTCGCGGCCGAGCTCTACATCTCGACGAAGACGGTCGAGTCGCACGTCTCGGCCGTGCTGCGCAAGCTGCAGCTCTCGAGCCGGCACGAACTCACGGCCTGGGCGAACGCGCGCCGCCTGCTCTGACGTCGCGGTCGCGGGGGCCGGCGGCCGGGCGGTAGACGTCGAGTGCGGCCGGAAGCACGCGCACGGTCGTGCGATATCCGGGCCCGGGGGTGCGGGCGGATGCCTCGGCCGGCGCCTCGATCGACACCTCGCCGTCGTGCGCGAATCCGGGCGGCTGCCCCTTGCGCGGGCGCACGAGCACGTCGATCGACTCGGTGGTGAACGACTCGAGCCGCTCCGGCAGGAGCCGCAGCCGGCGGAGCACGGCGCTCGTGCGCCGTCCGAACGCGAGCGCGCCGACGGCTCGCACCCGGGTGCCGGCATGCAGCACGCGCACGTCGAGCTCGCCGCCGTCGAGCCTTCGACGCTGCATCGGCGCTGCGATGCCGGGGTCGTTGCCGCCGACGCCCACGTACAGGGTCCAGACGCGGGCGCGGCGTCCGCCGACGACGACGGTCACCGGATCTGAATGCCGCAGCACCCGCACGGCAGCAGCGACGGCGGCGGGCCACTTGCCCCACCGGCCCTGGAGGCGCTCGCGCTCCGCGACGAAATCCGGGTAGATGCCGACCGAGGCGGTGTTCAGCACCGTGATCGGCGAACCACCGGCGAACCGGAGCTCGGCGACATCCGCTCGCACGCCCTCGCCCCGTTGCAGCGCATCGACGGCGAGGTCGACGGATGCGGCGCCCGCCGTGCGTGCGAAGTGGTTGAACGTGCCACCGGGCACGACGAGCAGCGGCACGCCGGCGGTCCTGGCCTCGTGCGCCACGGCGGCGACCGACCCGTCGCCGCCGCAGACGCCGACGATGGTCGGCGGCACGTCGCGGGCGAGCGCGGCGCGCACGACGTCCTGCGGGTCCTCGCCGTCGGCGAGGAGGTGCAGCTCGGCGAGCGGCAGCCGTCGTTCGAGCACCCGCACCGGATCGGCGCGAACCACGCTCGTGCCGGATGAGCGGTTCACGACGATGAACGCGCCCTCCCCGTCTGGCGAGGCGGGCAGCCGGCGGTCGGTGCCGGTCGGAGCGGACCCATCGCGCTCGGAGGGCCGGTGCGGGGGCGCGATGGCGGCGCCGAGCGCGGCCACCCCCGTGCCGAGCGCGAGCCCGCCCACGACGTCCGACAACCAGTGCGCCCCCGTGTGCAGGCGGGAGTACGCCACGCCGAGGGCTGCCGGAGCCAGGACCAGGCCGAGGCGCGGCGATTCGATCGCGACGCCGGTCGCGAAGGCCGCCGCGCTCGCCGAATGGCCCGACGGGAACGATGCACTGACGGGCTGCTTCGGCAGGCGCCGAGCGATCGGCACGTCGGAGAGCAGCGGCCGCTCGCCGCCGAAGAGCCGCTTGGCGATCAGGTTGGCGAGGGCGCTCGCGGCGAGCAGCGAACCGAGTCCGCGCGCGGCCGTGCGGGGGCGGCCGGTCGCGGCGAGCACGCCGGCGATCGACCACCAGAGCACGCCGCGGTCGGCGAACCCCGAGACCTGCGACCAGAACCGATCGGCCACGGGATGGCTGGGTCCGGCGTTCACGGCGCGTGCCGTCGCGGCATCCGCTCGCCGAGCCCACACGGGCAGGATTCTCGTGCGCTGCACGGCGGCGCGTGCGTTCTGGAGGACCACCACGTCATCGTATGCGGCGCGGAGGCCCCGGCCGACGGCCCGGCCGGCGTGGGGCGTCAGCCCTGCGACATCCGATCGAGCAGCTCGTCGCGCACCTCGCGGCGCAGCACCTTGCCGATGAGCGAGCGGGGCAGCTCGTCGAACAGCTCGACGTGCTTCGGCACCTTGTAGGGCGTGAGGCTCGTGCGGCAGAAGTCGCGGAGTGCGGATGCCTCGAACACCGCGCCCTCGCGCAGCTCGACGCCCGCGGCGACGGCCTCGCCGCCGTCGGCGCGCGGCAGCCCGACGACCGCGGCGCCGCGCACGTCGGGGTGCGCGAGCAGGGCCGACTCGACCTCGGACGGCGAGACGTTGAACCCGCCCGTGATGATGAGCTCCTTGACGCGGTCGACGATCGTGACGAATCCCTCGTCGGACACGTGCACGATGTCGCCCGTGCGAAGCCAGCCGCCGGGCAGCAGGGTCTCCGCGGTCTCGGCCGGGCGGCGCCAGTAGCCCTGGAAGATCTGCGGCCCGCGCACGAGCAGCTCGCCGGCCTCGCCCGCCGGCCGGTCCTCGGCCGGGTCGGACGGGTCGACCACGCGGATCTCGGTGCTCGGGAACGGCACGCCGACGGTGCCCGGGCGACGTGTCGGTCCCATCGGATTGCCGACGGTGATCGGCGAGCTCTCGGTCATGCCGTAGCCCTCGACGAGGAGCCCGCCGGTGGCGCTCTCCCAGCGGTCGACGGTCGCGATCGGCAGGCTCATGGCCCCCGAGATGGCGAAGCGGATGCTCGCGAGGGCCTGCGGCCGACGCTCGGCGGCGCGCACGAGCCGGTCGTAGATCGGCGGCACCGCGGGCAGGAAGGTCGGCGGCGAGTGACGCGCCGCATCGAGCACGAGCTTCGGGTCGAACGTCGGGAAGAGCACGAGTCGTGCGCCGATGCTCATCGCGGTGGTGAGGCACAGGGTCAGGCCGTAGGCGTGGAAGAGCGGCAGCACCCCGTAGAACGTCTCGCCGCCGAGGTCGAGCCCCGGCACCCACGCGCGGCTCTGCATCGCGTTCGCGCGCAGGTTGCGGTGGCTGAGCACGGCGCCCTTCGGGGCGCCCGTGGTGCCGCTCGTGTACTGCAGCACGGCGGTGTCGTCGAGCGAGGGGCGCGGATGCCGCTTGGCGAGCGCCCGCCGCGAGGTGAGGTGCTCCCAGGCCACGAGTCCGCGGGCCTTCGGCGTCGTCGCGAGGGCGGCGCGGGAGCGCCTGGCCTGCGGGATCGGGAGGCGCAGCGCCATCCGCTTGCCGAATGGCAGGGCCTTCGACACGTCGACCGCGACGATGTGGTCGGGCCGGATGTCGCTCGGGAACTCCGCGACGGTGTCGGCGACGTTGCTCCAGGCGATCGCGACGCGGGCGCCGTGATCCTCGAACTGGTGCCGCAGCTCGGGCGGCGTGTAGAGCGGGTTGTGCTCGACGACGATCGCGCCGAGCCGCAGCGCCGCGTAGAACGCGACGACGTGCTGCGGGCAGTTCGGCAGGATGATCGCGACGCGATCGCCGGCCGTCACCCCGAGCCGGCGCAGCCCCTCGGCGGCGGAGGCGATCTGCTCGCCGAGCTCGCGATAGCTCGTCTCGGCGCCGAAGAACTCCAGCGCGGTGCCCTTGCGGTACCGGCCGACGGCCGCGTCGATCATGTCGACGAGGGTCTCGGTCGGTTCATCGATCTCGGGCGGCACCCCCTCGGCGTAGTGCGCGAGCCATGGGCGGTGATCGTACGGGGATGTCATGCGAGCCTCTCGAGGCCACCCTGCATGCGTCGACCACGGCGCTGCCCGTCGTTGCCACGGCGCATGCGGATGCCACGTTCAAGCGTAGGCGCATCCGCATGCCGCGTGCCGAATCCGTCGTCTGGGACTGCTCGTGCAGGAGATCAGGCCCCATCCCCGCTCCACGCGGAGGAAGGTGCCCGAGCTCCTGCAGACGGAGGACGGGGAGGACCGGGCGCGCCCGTGTCGAGGCGCGCCCGGAGTCGTCAGCCCTGCGAGGGCGTGCTGCCGGGGGAGGTGCCGGCCGAGCCGCCCTGCGAGGGCGTGCTGCCCGTCGCCGTCGAGACGGGCTCGCCGTCGTCGGCCGGACCGGTGACGACGGTCGCGCCGTCGCGCATCGCCTGCTCGGCGGCATCCGCCTCCTCGCCCGTGATCGCCTCGCCGCGCGCGACCATGCCGGCCTCGTCGGAGAGCGGGATCTGCTTCAGGAAGAGCGCGAGCACGAACGCGGCGAGGATGAACGGGATCAGGTACCAGAACACGGGCGCCAGCGAGTCGGCGTAGGCCGTGACGATCGAGTCGCGCACGGGGTCGGGCAGCTCCGAGAGCTTCTGCGGGTCGAGGGTCGACATGGCGTCGCCGGCCTGGGCCGCGCTCGCGCCGGCATCCGTGAAGATCTTCGTCAGGTTCTCCGACAGGCGGGTCGCGAACATCGCGCCGAAGATCGCGACGCCGAGGGACGCACCGACCTCGCGGAAGTAGTTGTTCGTGCTCGTCGCGGTGCCCACCTGGGTCGGCGGCACGGCGTTCTGCACCACGAGCACGACGACCTGCATGATGAGGCCGAGGCCCGCGCCGAACACGAACAGGTACACGCAGATCAGCCAGATCGGGGTGTCGGCCGAGAGCGAGGTCATGGCGAGCATGGCGAGCGCGGTCACGAGCGTTCCGGCGATCGGGTAGGCGCGGTAGCGGCCCGATCGCGAGATCGCGATGCCCGACCAGATCGAGGTGCCCATCATGCCGGCCATCATCGGCAGCATCAGCAGGCCGGATGCCGTCGCCGAGGCGCCCGACGACATCTGCAGGAACGTCGGCACGAACGCGATGGCCGAGAACATGCCGATGCCGAGCGTGAAGCCGATCGCGGTCGCGTTGACGAAGACCGGGTTCTTGAACAGCGACAGCGGGATGATCGGGTCCTCGGCGCGCGCCTCGACCACGACGAAGGCCGTCGCGGCGGCGAGGAGGCCGACGCCCCACGCCCACGTCTCGATGGCGTCCCAGCCGTGTGCGGCGTTGCCGCCGAAGTCGGTGAAGAAGATGAGGCAGACGGTCGCCGCCGAGAGCAGCATGACGCCCAGCACGTCGACCTTCTTCTCGGCCTTCTTGCTCGGCAGGGTCAGCGTGAACCAGGCGATCGCGAACGCCGCGATGCCGATCGGGATGTTGATGTAGAACGCCCACTGCCACGTCAGGTGGTCGACGAAGTAGCCGCCGAGCAGGGGGCCGGCCACGGCCGAGAGGCCGAAGATCGCGCCGAGCGGGCCCATGTACTTGCCGCGCTCGGAGGCGGGCACGATGTCGGCGATGATCGCCTGCGACAGGATCATGAGCCCGCCGCCGCCGAGGCCCTGCATCGCGCGGAACGCGACGAAGGCCCAGAAGGTCGGGGCGAACGCCGCACCCACGGAGGCCACGGTGAACAGGGCGATCGCGATGAGGAACAGGTTGCGTCGCCCGAGCACGTCGCCGAACTTGCCGTAGATCGGCATGACGATGGTCGTCGCGAGCAGGTAGGCGGTGGTGATCCACGCCTGGTGCTCGACGCCGCCGAGCTCGCCGACGATCGTCGGCATCGCGGTCGAGACGATGGTCTGGTCGAGGCTCGAGAGCAGCATGCCGGCGATGAGGGCCGAGAAGATGATCCAGATGCGTCGCTGGGTGAGCACGAGCGGGCCGCTCGTCGCCTTGGGTCGTGCCGTGGTGGTCATTCGGGTGCCTTCGGTGGTTCGGGGTGTTTGGTGATTCAGGGGCGAGGGGCGGATGCCGGTGCGCAGGCCGCGCGGGTCTCGGCCACGGAGTTGCGGAGCATCGTGGCGAAGTCGACGGGCGACGTGTCGGCGTCGGCGAAGTACTGGTGGCCGACGCGGCCGACGAGGGCGCCGATCACGGAGGCCGCGGTGCGTGCGAGCGGGTCACCCGGCTCGAGGTGCTCGCGCGCCTCGATGGCGGCGATGACGCGCTGTTCGAGCTGCTGGCCGGCGCCGATCATGCGGGGGAGCAGTTGCGGCTCGCGGTCGATGATGGCGTGCGGGTCGATCGCGTCGAACTCGTCGTCCCAGGCGGCGACGGTCGCGATCGCGAGCTCGGCCAGCGCATCGAGCAGGGTCGGCGCGTCGTCGTCACCGCGGGTGAAGGCGGCCAGGGCCGCTTCGTCGATGCCGTCGGCGTCGTGGCCGATGACCGCGTCCTCCTTGGTCGGGAAGTAGTTGAAGAAGGTGCGGCGCGAGACGCCGACGTCGGTGCAGAGCTCGTCGACCGTGAAGCCCGAGAGCCCGCGTTCGATCGTGAGCTGGCGTGCTCGATGGCAGAGCGCGAGCCGGGTGCGGCGCATGCGCTGCTCGCGCAGTCCTGGCGTTGAACTTGCACTCTCGGTCATGGAGTGCAATTCTGCACTATTCTGCGAAGAGTGCAAATCCGAGTGGCGTTCGGTCATCGCCGAGGTGTGTCGGCGTGCGTCAGGCGCGTGAGGTGCGTCGGGTGCGTCGGGTGCGTCGGGTGCGCCGGGCGTTCAGGCGTCGCGGCGGATCCAGCGGAAGGTGAGGCGGCTGAGCACGAGCCCCAAGACGAGCCACACGAGCAGCGCAATGGCGACGCCCGGCAGGTTCCACGACTCGTTCTGCTCGAGGGCCTCCCAGCCATCGGGGAGGAACACCGACCGCATGCCCTGCGCGATCCACTTGAGCGGGAAGAGGCTCGCGATGTTCTGCAGCCAGTCGGGCAGCATGTCCCACTGCAGGTAGACGCCCGAGATGAACTGCAGGATCAGCCCGATCGGGATGACGACCGCGGCGGCGCTCTTGCCCGACCTGGGCAGCGCCGACAGGGCGATGCCGATCAGTGCGCAGGTCGTCAGGCCCAGCACGAACACCCAGGCGAACGTCAGCCACTTCTCTGGTTCCGTCGGCAGGGCGATGCCGAGCACGAGCCATCCGGCGAGGATCAGCAGCGTCGCCTGCAGGGTGCCGGTCACGAACACCTGGCCGATCTTGCCGAGGAAGTACGCCACCGGCGAGAGCGGGGTGCCGCCGAGACGCTTCAGGGTGCCGTTCGACTTCTCGAGCGCGATGTCGATCGCGAGGTTCTGCACGCCCGAGAGGAAGATGCCCGAGGCGAGCATCGCGGGCAGGTAGAGCGCCGCCACCGTGATCTCCGCGCCGGGCGGGCCTGCCTCGCCCGCGGCGCTGAACGCGGCCGAGAAGATCGCGAGCATCACGAACGGGAACAGGAACGTGAAGAACAGCGTGTCGGGCGCACGGAAGTACATGCGCGTCTCGACGCCGATGCGCGAGGTGCCCTGGGTCATCACGTTGGTGCTCATGCGGCCGGCTCCTCGGCGTCGGCGACCGGCGCGGCCGCGGGGCTGGTGGGGGAGGCGTCGCGTGGTTCGCCGGGCTCGGCGGGTTCGCCCGCCTCGCGCTCGGCGCTGCGCACGAGCCCGAGGTAGACGTCCTCGAGCGTCGGGCGGATCACCTCGAGCGCCCGCGGCTCGCCGCCCAGCGCGCCGACGATGGATGCCACGACCCGACCCGGTTCGTGGGTGCGCACCTCGTGCGGCCGGCCCTCCGCGTCGTTCCAGCGCACGACCGGCACCCGGGCCTCTGCACCGCCGATCTCGGTGATGCCCCCCACGTCGAGCAGGCGCCCGGCGGCGATGACGCCTGCGCGGTCGGCGAGTTGCGCGGCCTCGTCGAGGTAGTGCGTGGTGAGCAGGATGGTCGTGCCCTCGGCCTTCAGCGATCGGATGAGCTCCCAGAACTGCTGGCGCGCTTCGGGGTCGAAGCCCGTGGTCGGCTCGTCGAGGAACAGGAGCTCGGGCCGCCCGACGATGCCGAGGGCGACATCGACCCGGCGCTGCTGCCCGCCCGAGAGCTTCGCGACCCGCGTGCTCGCCTTCGCCTCGAGGCCGACGGCCGCGATCACCTCGTCGATCGGGCGCGGATCCGGGTAGAGCCCGGCGAAGTGGTGCAGCACCTCGCGCACGGTCAGGAGGCCGGTGTCGCCGCCCGTCTGCAGCACGATGCCGATGCGCGACTTCCAGGCGAGGCTGCCATGGGCCGGATCGACCCCGAGCACGTCGACCTCTCCGGCCGTGCGTGAGCGGTAGCCCTCGAGGATCTCGACCGTCGTGGACTTGCCGGCGCCGTTGGGGCCGAGCAGCGCGAACGTCTCGCCGTGGTGGATGTCCAGGTCGATGCCGTCGACCGCGGCGACCCCGCCGTAGACCTTGCGGAGGCCGCGGATGCGGACCGCGTCGTCGGTGCGTGAGGAGTGCATGCGTCGAGCCTGTCTGGTGACGGCGCCGAGCGACAACCCCCTGACGAGGGATTCACGGAAACAGCGTGTTACAGGATTTCGGGGTGCCGGGCGCCGGCAGTAGTTTCGAGGAATGCCCAGCCCCACGGAATCCGCATACGACCGCGACCGCGAACTCGTCGTCAGCGACATCGACGCGCAGTTCCGCGCCGACGTGAGCCTGCTCGGCGGGCTCCTCGGCACGATCCTCACCGAAGCGGGCGGGCAGGACCTCTTCGACGACGTCGAGCGGCTCCGGCACGCGGCGATCGAGGCCTACGAGACCCGCGACGGCGGCGCGCTCGCCGAGGCGGAGCGCATCGCGGCCGAGTTCGATCCCGCTCGCGCCGAGCAGGTGGCGCGCGCGTTCACCGTGTACTTCCACCTCGTGAACCTCGCCGAGGAGCACCAGCGCGTGCGCATCCTGCGGGCGCGGTCCGAGCAGCGCGAGCGCGACTCGCGAGACGCCGGCGGCGCGCTCGAGGCATCGGCTTCGGAGTCCGGTGCCCAGCGCGACGGAGCCGACGGCACCGACGGCTCCCTGTCGGCCGCCATCCGCCTGCTGGTCGACGAGGTGGGGGTCGACGAGGCGAGGGCCCGCGTGGCCGGCCTGCGGTTCCATCCCGTGCTCACGGCACATCCGACCGAGGCGCGCCGCCGGGCGATCGCGTCGGCCATCCGCCGCATCGGCGAGCTCATCGACGAGCGCGACGACCTCGCCCCCGGCGACCGCACCGTCGCCGAGATCGATCGCCGCCTCCTCGAGGAGATCGAGATCCTCTGGCGCACGGCGCCCATCCGCACCACGCGGCCCACCCCGCTCGACGAGGTGCGCACCGCCATGGGCATCTTCGACCAGACGCTCTTCGAGGTCGTGCCGCAGGTGTACCGCAGCATCGACGACCGACTCCAGCCCGATGCCGCGGGCCGGGGCCGTGCCATCGCCCCCGCCTTCCTCCGGGTCGGCAGCTGGATCGGCGGCGACCGCGACGGCAACCCCTACGTGACCTCCGAGATCACGCGCGAGGCGGCCGGCATCGCGGCCGAGCACGTGCTGCTCGGCCTCGAGCGTGCCGCGACCCGCATCGGCCGCACGCTCACGCTCGACGCCAGGGACACGCCGCCCTCGGACGCCCTCGCGGAGCTGCTCGCGGCCCAGCAGGAACTCGCGCCGAAGGTGACCGCGACGATCGGCACGCGTGCCCCGCACGAACCGCACCGCCGGGTGCTGCTCGTGATCGCGGAGCGCATCGCGGCGACGCGTCGAGGCGACGACCAGCTCGCGTACGCCGGGCCCGAGGCGCTGCTCGCCGACCTGCACGTGCTGCAGGACTCGCTCAGCCACGGCGGCGCCCTGCGCAGCGCGAACGGCGAGCTGCAGCACCTCATCTGGCAGGCCGAGACGTTCGGCTTCCACCTCGCCGAGCTCGAGGTGCGCCAGCACTCGAAGGTGCACCGGCAGGCGCTCGCCGAGATCCGCGCCGGCGCAGAGCTCGGCGAGATGACGCAGGAGGTGCTCGCGGTGTTCCGCGTGATCGCCGACCTGCAGCGTCGCTATGGCGTGCGCACGGTGCGCCGCTACATCGTGTCGTTCACGCAGAGCCCCGAAGACCTGGCGAACGTCTACGAGCTCGCGGCGGCCGCCCTCGGCGACGCTGCGGCCGACGTCGCAATCGACGTCGTGCCCCTGTTCGAGACCTTCGCCGACCTCGAGGCGAGCGTCGAGATCCTCGACCGCATGCTCGAGCTCGAGCAGGTGCAGTCCCGTCTCGCCGCCTCGGGCCGCAAGGTCGAGGTCATGCTGGGCTACTCCGACTCCTCGAAGGACGTCGGCCCCGTCTCGGCGACGCTCGCGCTGCACGGCGCGCAGGCCCGCATCGCGGCTTGGGCCGAACGCAACGACATCGAGCTCACGCTGTTCCACGGCCGAGGCGGCGCCCTCGGCCGCGGCGGCGGCCCCGCCAACGAGGCCGTGCTCGCACAGCCCGCCGGGTCGGTCGACGGCCGGCTGAAGATCACCGAGCAGGGTGAGGTCATCTTCGCCCAGTACGGCGACCCGGCGATCGCCAGGCGCCACCTCGAGCAGATGGCCTCCGCCGCGCTGCTCGCCGGCAGCCCGTCGAACGAGGCTCGCAACCGCGCCGCCGACGAGCGGTTCGCCGACCTCGCCACGACGCTCGACGAGACGAGCCGGGCCCGGTTCCACTCCCTCGTGAAGGCCGAAGGGTTCGCCCCGTGGTTCGCCGACGTCACGCCCATGGAGGAGGTCGGGCACCTCGCGCTCGGCTCCAGGCCGGCGCGTCGCGGGCTCTCGGTCGAGTCGCTCGACGACCTGCGCGCCATCCCGTGGGTCTTCTCGTGGAGCCAGGCCCGCATCAACCTCGCCGCGTGGTTCGGCCTCGGCACCGCGCTCGAGGCCGTCGGCGACGAGTCGCTGCTCCGCGAGGCGTACGCCGAGTGGCCCCTGTTCACGGCCATGATCGACAACTTCTCGATGTCGCTCGCGAAGACCGACGAGCGCATCGCGGCCCGCTACCTCGCCCTCGGCGATCGCGACGACCTCGCCGGGCTCGTGCTCGACGAGATGCGGCTGACGAAGCAGTGGCTCGGGCGCGTGACCCAGAGCGACGAGCTGCTCGTCGCCCGCCCGGTGCTGGCCAAGGCGGTTCGCCTGCGCAGCCCCTACGTCGACGCGTTGTCGCTGCTGCAGCTGCGCGCGCTCACGGCCGTGCGGGCGGGCGAGCCCGACGAGCCCGGTGACGACCACCACGCCCTGCTGCTGCTCACCGTCAACGGTGTCGCCGCCGGCGTGCAGAACACGGGCTGAATTCAGCCGGCGTCGGCACCGGATTCGGCACCGGCGGCGCCCGGACTGCCGGCGAGCTCGGTGAGCCTGCGCTCGAGGAAGCGCCGCTCGGGCTCGGTCGGCGCCAGGGCGATGGCCTGACGGATCCGTTCGGCCGCGGCATCCGTTCGCCCGATGCGGCGCAGCAGGTCGCCCTGCGCTGCGGGAAGCAGGTGGTACCGGTCGAGGGCTCCGGATGCCGCGAGCCGGTCGAGTTCGTCGAGCCCCGCCCGCGGGTGGCCGGCGAGGCCCACCGCCACGGCGCGGTTGAGCTCGATGACGGGCGACGGCGTGAGCTCGAGCAGCGCGTCGTACCGCCGCACGATCGCGGCCCAGTCGGTGTCATCGGGGTGCGCGGCCCGTGCGTGCTCGCGCTGGATCTCGGCCTGCAGGCGGTACGGCCCGGCCGCGGCCCTCGACGCCGACGCCGCCGCCGACGAAGCCTCGGCCGTGTCGAGCCGCGCGAGCACGCCCAGCCCCTCGGCGATCTCGGCGTCGTTCCACGTCGTGCGGTCCTGCTCGTCGAGCGGCACGAGGTCGCCCGCCGCATCGATGCGCGCTGCCGAGCGCGCGTGCTGCAGCAACAGGAGCGCGAGCAGCCCGGCGGCCTCCGGCTCGTCGGGCATGAGGGCCGCGACGAGTCGCGAGAGCCGGATCGCCTCCTCCTGCAGGTCGAGCCGCAGCAGCCGGTCGCCCGAGCTCGCGAGGTAGCCCTCGTTGTGCACGAGCATGAGCACCGCGAGCACGCCGCTCAGGCGCCGCCGCAGCTCGTCGCCCTCCGGCACCCGGTACGGGATGCCCGCGTTGCGGATCTTGCGCTTCGCCCGCACGAGCCGCTGCGCCATCGTCGCCTCCGGCACGAGGAACGCGCGCGCGATCTCGGGCGTCTCGAGCCCGCCGACGGTGCGCAGGGTCAGCGCGACCCTCGCTTCGAGCGGCAGTGCCGGGTGCGCGCACGTGAAGATCAGCCGCAGCCGGTCGTCGATCTCGCTCGCCGCCGAGAGCGTCGTCGCAGCGAGGTCGGCCGGATCCGTCGGCGCGTTCGGCCCTCGCATCTCGTCCATCACCATCCACTCCCTGACCTTGTCGATCTCGACGCCGCGGCGGCGCAGCACGTCGAGGGCCCGGTTGCGGGCCACGGTCGTGAGCCAGGCGCCCGGGTTGTCGGGCACGCCCTCGACGGGCCAGCGCTCGGCCGCCCGAACGAAGGCGTCGGCCGCGGCGTCCTCGGCGAGGTCCCAGTCGCGGGTCGAGCGGATCAACGTCGCGACGATCCGCGTCCACTCCTCGCGGTAGGCGCGCTCGACGACGGCATCCGGCGACCCCGGCGAATCGGGCTCGGTCCGCGTCATCCGCCGATCACTCGTCCTCCAGGCCGTTCCAGTAGGGCCGGAGCTCGATGCGCCCGAGCCTGGACATCGGATGCCGCGACGCGACCTCGATCGCCTCGTCGAGGTCGCGGCAGTCGAGGATGTCGTACCCCGCAATCCACTCCTTCGACTCGGTGAACGGGCCGTCGGTCACGATGGTCTCGCCGTTGCGCACGCGCACGAGCGTGGCGTCGCGCACGGGCTGCAACCGCTCGCCCCCGACCCGCGTTCCGCGCTCATCATTCTCGGCGACCCACTGCTCGATGGGGATGCCCTCGTCGCCGGAACGGTCGGGGTCGGTGTCGGTCGCGACGAACATGAAGTACAGCATGTGCTCTCCTCGGTTTTCGGTTTCACGGTATGCCCAGGCGACGAACGAGGACAGGATGAATCGACACGCTCGCGACATCCGGCCGAAAAAAGTTGGACGCAGGCCCGGATGTCGCGAATTCCCCGGTGGATGTCGATTCCGCCGCACCCCGTTCGTCGCAGGGGAAAGAGCGTGACGAGAAAGGAGCGCAGCGTGATGGAGATCATGATGTTCGTGGTCGCGGACCCCGACGTGGATGCCGGGGAGGTCGATCAGGAGGCCGTCGCCGAATGGGATCGCACCATGGCCGAGCAGGGCGTGGTGAAGCGGGCCATGCGGTTGCGGCCCGCCGACGAGGCCGTGACCGTTCGGGTCAGGGGCGGCGAGACGATCGTGACCGACGGCCCGTTCACCGAGTCGAAGGAGTGGATCGCGGGCTACGACGTGCTCGAGGTGCCCGACCTCGAGACGGCCGTCGAGATCGCGAAGGGCGACCTGCTCGCCCGCCACGGCGCCCTCGAGCTGCGGCCCTTCTGGACCCTGCACGGGGAGGAGTGAGTCATGGAGTACATGATGTTCGTCGTGCACGACCCCGAGGCCGAGCCGTACGTGGCCGAGGAGGACGACCTGGCCGAGTGGGACGCCGAGATGGTGCGCCGCGGCGTCTCGATCGCAGGCGACCGCCTGCGGCCGCCCGAGTTCGCGAAGACCGTGCGAGTGCGCGGTGACGAGGCGATCGTCACCGACGGCCCGTTCACCGAGTCGAAGGAGTGGGTCGCGGGGTTCGACGTCATCGAGGTGCGCGACCTCGACGAGGCGATCGAGGTGGCCGCGAAGCATCCGATGGCCAGGTTCGGCCGCATCGAGCTCCGGCGGGCGTGGCCGCTCAGCGAGGGCTTCGAGCTGTAGGGCGCGGTGTCAGTGCGGCAGCACGAGCATCACGCCGAGCGCGATCATGACGACGGCGATGATCCCGTCGAGCACGCGCCACGCGCGCGGGCTCGCGAGCACGCCGCCGAGCAGCCGGGAGCCGTAGGCCAGGCCGAAGAACCAGATCAGGCTCGCGAGGCCGGCGCCCGCGGCGAACGCCCAGCGCGCGTCGCCGTGCGTGTTCGCGATCGAACCGAGCAGGAACACCGTGTCGAGGTACACATGCGGGTTCAGCCAGGTCAGCGCGAGGCAGGTGAGCACGGCCGCGGTCAGGGTCGTGCGGCCGACGGTCGGCGCGGTGCGCGGGGCCGTCGGGTTGATCCGAGCGATCGTCGGGGTCGCGGATGCCGCGGCCGGGCCGGGAACGGAGGCCGAGGTGTCCCGACCCGAGCCGTCCGCACCCGGGCCGCCCGCGGCATCCGCCCCACCGCTCGTGCCGCCGGCCTCGCCGGAACGCTCGCCGGCGACGAGGGCCTCGCCGCTCGGCCGGATCGCGCGCTTGGCGGCGAGCAGCCCGTAGACGACGAGGAACGCCGCACCCGCCCAGCGCACCGCCTCGACGAGCCACGGCACGGCCTGCAGCACCGCGCCGACGCCGGAGACGCCGAGCATGATGAGCGCGAGGTCGCTCAGGGCGCAGATCGCCGCGACGGCGAAGACGTGCTCGCGGCGGATGCCCTGGCGCAGCACGAACAGGTTCTGCGCGCCGATCGCGATGATGAGCGAGAGGCCGAGGCCGAGGCCGGCGAGCATGGCGGAGAAGGGCACGCTTCGACGGTAGGCGCGAATCTCGCATCAATCCAGCTCAGGTTCCTTCAGAAGCATTAGCGTTGCTTCAGATGGAGATCCCGACCGACCTCGCCCGCACGCTTGCCGTCGTCATCGACGAGGGCACGTTCGACGCGGCCGCCCGGCGCCTGCGCATCACGCCGTCGGCGGTGTCGCAGCGCATCAAGGCGCTCGAGCAGCAGCTCGGCCGGGTGCTCGTCGTGCGCAGCAAGCCCGCGCGGGCGACCGAGGCCGGCGCCGCCGTCGTGCGGCTCGCGCGTCAGCTCGCGCTGCTCGAGCACGACACGCTCGCGGCGTTCGGGCTCGACGCCGGCGACGACGATCGCGGCGGCGGCGGCGGCGGCGGCGGCCCGGCGCGGCCCGTGACCCTCCCGCTCGCCGTGAACGCCGACTCGCTCGCCACGTGGTTCCTGCCGGCGCTCGCGCGCGTCGCCGAGCGGCATCCGGTGGTCTTCGACCTGCACCGCGACGACCAGGACTTCACGGCCGGCCTGCTCGAGTCGGGCACCGTCATGGGCGCCGTCACCTCGCAGGCCGATCCGGTCGCCGGATGCCTCGTGCGCTCGCTCGGAACCATGCGCTACGAGGCGGTGGCCACCCCGGCGTTCGCCGCACGCTGGACGCTGCCCGAGCGCGCGGATGCCTTCGCGACCGCGCCCGTCGTCGAGTTCGACCGTCGCGACGACCTGCAGCGCCACTACCTCGCCGCCCGCGGCGTCGATCCCGACGCCCCGCCCCGCCACTTCGTGCCGGCCTCGGCCGACTTCGCGACGGCGATCAAGCTCGGCCTCGGCTGGGGACTCCTGCCAGGGTTCCAGTCGACCGACGAGCTCGCGGCCGGCACGCTGGTACCCCTCGGCGGGCCGCCCGTCGACGTGCCCCTGTACTGGCAGCAGTGGAACCTGCGCTCGCCCCTGCTCGACGCCGTCGCCGATGCGCTCGCCGCCGAGGCCGCGACCGCGCTCGCGCTGTGATGTCGCGCGAATCGTCGTGAACGCCGGTGATTGCGAGCGATTCGCGCGACATCGGCGGTCGCCGCGCGCGGGCCTCGCGAGGGGGCGGGCACGGGCCGCGCCGAGGGCGTTAGGCGATTCCACCTGTGAACTCAACCCCTTGTCGCCCTTGCGCGCGACGCGTTGACTTGGTCCCACAGCACGGCAGACCGCCGCAGCTGGAAGGGAGTCCATCATGGGAACCGATGACCGCATCAAGAACACCGCCGAAGACCTCGGGGGCAAGGCCAAAGAGGCCCAGGGCAAGCTGACCGGTGACGACTCGAAGGTCGCCGAGGGCAAGGCGGATCAGGCCAAGGCCGATCTGAAGAACGCCGCCGAAGACGTCAAGGACGCCTTCAAGCACTGACCCCCACCGCTCCCTCGGCGGCGTCGACGCGGCCGAGGACTTGAGAACGAGAACGCCCGCACACCGGGGAGTGCGGGCGTTCTCGTGCGTCCGGGCCTGCTCGACATCGCCGAGCCGCAGGATGAGACGTGCGACTCGCCGGTGCGGCACCGCGTGTCGGCGTCGATCGTCCGACGACTCGGCGCGGCGAAGCACCGACGGCGAGCGGATGTCGCGTGCCGGGCGCCCGCGATGACGCGACCGGCGGCGCCCGCGACTACGCGAACAGCCGCTGCAGGCGCTGCACGCCCTCGAGGAGCGGCGCGTCGCCCAGCGCGTAGCTGAAGCGCAGGAATCCGCTGGGGCCGAACGCCTCGCCGGGAACGGCGGCGACCTCGGCCTGGTCGAGGATCAGGTCGGCGAGCTCGAGCGAGTTCGTCGGCGTGACGCCGCCCCATTCGCGACCGAGCAGTCCCGTGACATCGGGATAGACGTAGAACGCGCCCTCTGGCACCGGAACCGTGAGCCCGTCGATCTTCGACAGCTCCGACACGATGAGGCGGCGACGGCGGTCGAACGCGCGGCGCATCTCCTCGACGGCGTCTTGGGGGCCGTTCAGTGCGGCGATCGCGGCGCGCTGCGACACGTTCGACACGTTCGACGTGAGGTGCGATTGCAGGTTCGCGGCGCCCTTGATGACGTCGGCGGGGCCGACCATCCAGCCGAGGCGCCAGCCGGTCATGGCGTAGGTCTTCGCGACGCCGTTGACGAGGATCGTCTGGTTCGCGAGGCCGGGCACGGCCTCGACGATCGACAGCGCGCGCGGGGCGGCGGCATCGGCCGGGCCGTCGATGGGCGCGTAGGTGAGGTTCTGGTAGATCTCGTCGGAGACCACCCAGATGCCGTGCTCGAGCGCCCACTCGCCGATGGCGCGCGTCTGCTCGGGGGAGTACACGGCGCCGGTCGGGTTCGACGGCGAGACGAAGAGCAGCACCTTGGTGCGCTCGGTGCGCGCGGCCTCGAGCTGCTCGACGGTCACGAGGTAGCCCTGCTCGGAGCCGGCGAAGACGTCGACCTGCACGCCGCCGGCGAGCTTGATCGCCTCGGGGTAGGTGGTCCAGTAGGGCGTCGGCACGAGCACCTCGTCGCCCGCGTCCAGCAGCACCTGGAACGCCTGGTAGACGGCCTGCTTGCCGCCGTTCGTGACGACGACCTGGCCGGGCGAGACCTCGAGGCCGGAGTCGCGCAGCGTCTTCGCGGCGATCGCCTCGCGCAGCTCCGGCAGGCCGGGCGCGGGCGTGTAGCGGTAGTTCTTGGGGTCGTGCACGGCTGCGAGCGCCGCCTCGACGATGTGATCGGGCGTCGCGAAGTCGGGCTCGCCCGCGGCATACGAGATGACGGGGCGGCCCTCGGCCTGCAGGGCTTTCGCCTTCGCGTCGACCTTGAGGGTCGCGGACTCGGCGATGGCGGCGATTCGGGTGGACAGGCGGGTGCGTTCGGTCACGACGACCAGCCTACGGCGCGCGGGGCGCGCATGACAGGGCGACGGATGCCACCGGCGTGCGCCGCGGCATCCGTCGCCGTCGTCGGGTCAGCGGCGGATCTTGAGCTCGCGGCCGTGCACCGTCAGCGCGTAGATCACGAGGATGTCGATCGCGAGCACGATGAGCGACCACCACGGCTGCACGGGCAGCAGGAACAACTGCCCGATCGCGTTGAGGATCACGAGGATCACCGCGACGACCCGTGCCCACGTCGCTCCGGAGAAGAGCGCTGCGCCGATCAGCACGAGCAGTACGCCGCTGATCACGTGCCACCAGCCCCACCCCTGCACGTCGAACAGGAACAGTGCGCCCCCGCCGGTCGTGAGGTAGGCGCTGTCGGGCATCGCGAGTGCGATGAATCCGTACAGCACGTCGAAACCGCCGGCGACGATGAGCATGATGGCGGCGAAGACGCCCCAGCCGACCCAGCCGGTCTTCTCGGTGTCACTCATGTGAGGCTCCCTTGGCATCGAGACGTCGACGCGGATCCGCATCGACGCAGATGGTGCTGCGCCACGGTAGCGCGCGAGGGGGAGCGCCGCCACGAGGCACGCGGGCCGCATGACACGGCGACGGATGCCACGGGCCTGCGCCGTGGCATCCGTCGCCGTTCTCGTCGGCTCGTCGGGGTCAGATGGTGACCGCGACCTCGGGCTGGTCGCTGAACGCGCCGTTCATGCCGGCGTTCACGAACACCCGGAGCTCGCCGACGAGGTCGCCGGGCGCGTTGGGATCGGTGCTCGAACGGAACTCGGCGGGGAGGAACTGGTTCTCGAGCCGGAAGGTCCAGCCGTGGACCGTGAGGCCCGCCGCGTGGGCGTCGGCGATTACGCTGGTCGGTGTTCCGAGCGTTCCCGCGGGGGTGCGCGGGATCATGACCGACTTCTCGAGGCCGACGCCATCGGCGTAGCCGGCGACCTCGGCGAGGCCCGCGGGCGTGACGAGGTCGGCGTACGTGCGGGGGTCGCCGGAGGCCGTGAAGTCGTAGGGCCGGCCGGCGGAGTTGACGAGCTGCGCGAGGTGCACGTCCGTCAGCCCGTCGAGCTCCCTGAGGTTGCCGACCTCGAAGCTCTGCACGATCACCGGGGCATCGGCGCGGTCGACGCCGTTCGCCTGCAAGGCTGCGACCAGCGGCTCCTCGAGCGAGAGGCCGATCGAGTCGAAGTACGTGGGGTGCTTCGTCTCGGGGTAGACGCCCACCTGGCGTCCGTCGCAGCTCACCGAGTGGCGGGCGAGGCCGATGACCTCGTCGAGCGTCGGCACCTGGTAGAGCCCGTCGAACGCGGTGTTCGCCGGGCGCGTGATCGGCAGGCGCTCCTTGGCGCGCAGCGTCCGGAGTTCGGCGAGCGTGAAGTCCTCGGTGAACCAGCCCGTGATGCTCGCGCCGTCGATCGTCTTCGTCGTCCTGCGCGAGGCGAACTCGGCCCGGGCCGAGACATCCGTGGTGCCGCCGATCTCGTTCTCGTGCCGCGCGACGAGCACGCCGTCCTTCGTGGAGACGACGTCGGGCTCGATGTAGTCGGCGCACTGCACGATCGCGGTCTCGTACGAGGCCAGCGTGTGCTCGGGGCGGTAGCCGCTCGCGCCGCGGTGGCCGACGATCGTCACGTCCGACGGCGTGATCCTCACCTTGTCGAGGTCGATCACGTCGAACTCGGTGTCATCGGGCGTGCCCGGGATGCGCGCATCGTTGCCGGGGTAGTTGTTGTCGTTGGCGATGAGCAGGTTCCCGTTCCTCAGCTGCACGACCGTCTCGAACGACTGCACGGGGAGGGAGAAGACCGCCCCGGTGCCGTACCCGTCGCCGGCCCCGATCTCGTCGGGGTTCGCGATGTGGAGCGCGTCGACCACGAGCGTCTTCTCGAGGTGCCCCTGCGCGTCGGCGCGGCGGAGGTCGACTTGGTAGATGCGTTTCGTGACCGCCTGGTCGCCCTCGAAGTCGTCGCGCTCGACCACGAGCAGCACGTTGTTGCGCACGGTGAAGGCGTCGCCGATGACGTTCGCCTCCTGGTCGGTCTGGTAGCTCCAGGTGCGGCCCGTGTACGAGCCGCGGCGCGTGTCGAACTCGTGGATCTCGCGGCGGCGCAGGTCGGTCTCGTCGGCGTAGGAGCCCTCGATGATCGGGTACAGGTAGCGGCCGTCAGTGGATGCCGCGAGCGCCTCGTAGCCTCGGCTCGCGCGGACGCGCGGGGTCTCTCCGGCCAGGAGGTACGGGTTCTGCGGCGACTTGGCACCGGTGAGCGAGTACGGCTTCTCGAGGAGCGTGCCCTTCACGTCGAAGTGCAGGAGGAACGGCCCGAACTCCTCGCCGACCCAGAACGTCCCGTCCTTGGCGCGCACGACGGATTCGATGTCGAAGTCCGCGCCGGTGAGCAGCCGTTCGCGGGTGTCCCCGTTCACGATCGGGAAGTCGAGGACCCGCTTGCGGTCGTTGTACGAGATGAAGCGGGTGACGGAGATCGAGCCGTCGCCGCCGCGGGCGGTCTGCCAGTTCGGGCGCACGAGGTAGTTGCGCAGGAGGAAGTCAGCCGAGTTGGCCTTCGTGCCGAAGCCATTGTCGGGCTGGGCCCAGAAGGTGCCGTCCCCGTTGTCGATGGCTGCGGAGAACCCGGGGATGACCTGCCCGGCCCACGGCCCGACCCGTCCGTTCGCGGGCGAGGCGAGCGCGCCCGACGCGGGTCCACGCTCGAGATGATCGGCGGAGAGGGTCGCACGGGCGACGAGGGTGGGCTCGATGGCGCGCACGAAGGGCGCGCGCGAGGCGCCCCCGCGGTCGTCGCCGGGGGCGGCGACCGCGGAGACGGGGACGAGGACGGCGGCGGTGGCGATGACCGCGGCGGTCAGGGCGATGAGACGCGGCAGGGCGCGTCGCGAGTTTCGGCTCATGCCGTGAGCCAATCGTCCGAGGCCCACCGTGTGGGTGGCCTACGGACGAAGCTTGGGCGAACGGCGCGGAACCACGCGGTGGCGCGTGTGGCGGGCATGACGGCGACGACCCGAGACGGCTGCCGACGCCGCCGCCGACGGCGCCGACTGACGACGCTGCCGTCGCCCGCTCCGCGTCAGTCGGCGTCGCGTGCCGAGAGCGGCTCGGCGATGTCCTCGAGCGACTTGCGCTCGGCCGAGACGCCGAGGAAGACCTCGACGAGGCCCGCCGCGATCATGAGGCCGGCGCCGATGTAGTAGCCGATCGCGACGGCCGGGATGCCGTCCTCGATCAGCTGGCCGAAGAGCACCGGGCCGATGATGCCGCCGATGCCGGTGCCGAGCGCGTAGAAGAACGCGATCGACATGGCGCGGGTCTCGAGCGGGAAGATCTCGCTGACGGTGAGGTACGCGCTCGACGCCCCGGCAGAGGCGAAGAAGAACACGACGACCCAGCACGCGGTCAGCCAGAACGCGTCGAGCGCGCCGCTCGCGAAGAGCATGCCGGTGCCGACGAGCAGGATGCCGGAGACGATGTACGACGACGAGATCATGACCTTGCGGCCGACGCTGTCGAAGAAGCGGCCGAGCAGCAGCGGCCCGAGGAAGTTGCCGATCGCGATGGGCACGAGCGACCACGGCGCGATGTCGTCGGGAACCCCGAGCAGCTTCGTGAGCACGAGCGCGTAGGTGAAGAACACGGCGTTGTAGAGGAACGCCTGGCCGATGAAGAGCGAGAGTCCGAGCACGAACCGCTTCGGGTACCGCGTCACGGCGGTCTTCGCGATCTCGACGAACCCGGTGCTCGCGCGCTGCTTGATGCGGATGGCCCGGTCGTCCTCGACTGGGTCGAGCTCGGTCCCCGTCTCCTCCTCGATCGTGTGCTCGATCTCGCCGACGAGCCGCTCGGCCTCCTCGTCGCGGCCGTGGATGAACATCCATCGCGGTGACTCCGGGACGTTGCGCCGCACGAGCAGGATCACGAGCCCGAGCACGGCGCCCAGGCCGAAGGCGAGCCGCCAGCCGACATCGGGGGCGAAGAGCGCCGGGTTCAGCAGGAACACGGTGAGGATCGCGCCGAACGCGGTGCCGAGCCAGTACGAGCCGTTGATGGCGAGGTCGACGGCTCCGCGCCGCCTGGCCGGGATCAGCTCGTCGATGGCGGAGTTGATCGCCGCGTACTCGCCGCCGATGCCGGCGCCGGTGAGGAACCGGCAGACGAAGAACCACATCGGGGTGAACGAGAAGGCCGTCGCGACGGTGGCGACCAGGTAGAGGCCGAGCGTGATGATGAACAGCTTCTTGCGACCGAACCGATCGGTGAGGTAGCCGAAGACGAGTGCTCCGATGCACGCGCCGGCCACGTAGATGCCCGCCGCGAGGCCGACCTCGGCGGTGGTGAGGCCGAGCCCGCTCTCGGGCTCGGTCAGCCGGCTGCCGAGGGCGCCGACGATCGTCACCTCGAGGCCGTCGAGGATCCACACGGTGCCGAGTCCGAGCACCACGAGCCAGTGCCACCTGGCCCACGGCAGTCGGTCCATGCGCGCCGGGATCTTCGTCGAGATCGTCTTGAGCGTGGTCGTCGTCATCGTCGCAGCCCTCCCCGTTCCAGCGACGACGATAAGCCCGTGCGCGCGGGGGCGGCTCGGGGTTGACAGCGGGCGGCGGGTGCTCCTCAAAGGCCCGTGCTCGCGCAGGCTGGTGCTCCGACGGGCGCGTGCTCTAGAGGTTCTGCCCGATGTCCCACAGCCGGTCGGGGCGCCCGTCGATCGCCTCGGACACGGCGAGCGCCTGGTCGTCGCTGAGGGAGGCGACGTAGTCGACGACGCCGCGCCCGACGCCGAGGCGGTGCACGTCGTCGGCATCCGGAACCGGAACGCCCTCGGGCTTGGCGACGCGGAGGAGCGCGTAGCCCTCGGTCGCGAGGTCGACGAGCTCGCGCAGGCGCTGGGGAACGCGGTGGCGGTCGATGTCGTCGGTGATCCACGCGGTCAGGCCCTTGACGGCGCGCGTCAGCACCCGGCTGAGCCCGCGCTGGTACATGGCGATGTCGGAGCGGTCGAGGATGAAGTGCCGGTGCACGAACTTCAGCACCTCGACCTCGTGCCAGGCGAGCCGGTCGAGGGTCACGAGGCCCGTGCGGATCTCGTCGCCGGGCGCCGGAACGACCGAGGTCTGCAGGTGGCTGATCCACCGGTTCGTGAACGACGAGAGCGAGCGTTCCGAGGCGATCGAGCCGTCGAACGGGATCGCGAGCAGCCCGTCGACGAGGTCGTCGGCCACCACGTCGACGGCCTCGCGGAACGCGTCGTCGGAGGCGATCCACGCGTCGGAGCGGTGCAGCTTGCGGCGCAGGCTCTCGAGTGCCGCGCCGGGCGGCGCCGAGCGGGCGGCGATCGCGTCGGCGTCGAGGTCGCGCAGCGCGGCGCCGTTCTCGATGAAGCCCCGGAACTCGCGGGCCACCGAGCCCTGGCTCAGCAGTCCGGCGCGGTAGAAGTCGTCGACGTCGTGGATCGAGTACGCGATGTCGTCGGCGATGTCCATGATCGAGCACTCGAGGGACTGCTGCATGGGCGGCAGGCCGGTCCTGGCCGAGAACAGGTCGGCCGCGTCGAGGTCGTACGCCGAGAACTTCGCGACCTCGATGCCGCCCGAGACGCGGCGCATGCCCCGCGGCAGCGGCCCCGGCGGCATCGACGCGGCATCGACGAACCGCGTCCACGGGTACTTCGCGACGGCGGCGCGCACCGCGGCGGTGAGGTTGAGGCCGTGCGGGGCGTTCGCCGAGACATCCAGCGTCGCGATGATGCGGTAGGTCTGCGCGTTGCCCTCGAAGCCGTCGGAGAGCCCGAGGGTCTCGCGGGCGAGGCGGTCGAGCACGCGCTCGCCGAGGTGTCCGAACGGGGGGTGCCCCAGGTCGTGCGCACTCGCGGCGGCCTGCACGGCGACGGCGTCGCAGCCGTGCTCGAGCGCGAGGGCACGCGCCGGCGACGCGGCATCCGTCAGTCCGACCGCGATGGCGCGGGCGACCGCGGTGACCTTGATCGAGTGCGTCAGCCGGTTGTGGATCAGCGGGCCGGCGCCGGGCTGCGCGATGACCTGCGTCACGGCCGAGAGGCGCGAGAAGTACGGCGAGAACCGGATGCGCTCGAGGTCGAGCCGGAACTGCGAGTGCTCGCCCGTGACCTGCACGCTCGTGCGTGGCTCGGTCACGAGCCGGGTTCCGCGTTCGACGATCATCGAGCCCCCATCCGTTCGGTGCGGCCGTGCGGTGTGCCGCGGCGCAGGGGGCGGATGCCGCGCCCCGGCGTGCCTCCAATCTACGGGTGGTGCGCGGCACCGCCCGTCGGGCGGTGATCGGCAGCGGAGAGCCGCACCGATGATCACAAGTGGGTCACGCGACCCACTTCGGGGTATGATCCGCGCGTGACGAAGCCCCCCGGCGCGATGACGCGCCCCGCTCGACCCCTGCGCCCGCTGCTCGCCGCGGTGGCCGCCCTGATCCTGCTCGCGCTCGGCGCGGGCATCGCATTCGTGCTGACCGACGCGCTCGGCATCAGCACCGAGGCATCCGACATCCCCGCAGAGACGCTCGTCGCGGCGCCCGCGTCGGCGAGCGTGCCGCCGCCGGTGTTCACGAGCGTCGACGCGCCGGGCTCGCCGAGGCTCGACGCGGCCGTCGCCGAGCTCGAGTCCGCGGTGTCGGATGCCGCGACGACCGCCGGAACCGCGACGCTCTCGGTCGTGGCCGGCGACGGCGACCCGGCCGACGAGGCGTACTCGCTCGAGGGCGACCCCGCCGCCCTGCGCATCGTCGCGGCGAGCACGACGGGAGCCGCGCGCGGCGTCTACGACCTCGCGCAGGCCGTGCGCGACGGCCGTTCGACGTCCGAGCGACTCGGTGAGCGGGTCGAGTCGAGGCTCGGGTTCCGCATGGCCGACCTCGGCGCCGTGGGCGTCGCGGTCGACGAGGAGGCCTGGGCGGCCGGCGACGACTACTCGCACAACTCCAAGGCGTTCGAGGACGTCATCCTGCCCGACGCGCCCTACATCGACGAGGACGCCCTGGCCGTGGCGCGCGAGGACTTCGACGCCTATGTCGCGCACCTCCTCGCCGAGGGGTACACGGCCGTCGCCGTCCCGGGCCTGCTCGAGTACCTGACGTTCTCCGACGTGGGCGACGGCACCGAGGTCTACGAGCCAGACGACGAGCACGTGGCCCGCGCCCTCGCCATGCGCGACGCGTTCGGCCCCATGTGGCAGTCGGCGCGCGACGCCGGGCTGCAGGTGTTCCTGCGCACCGACATGCTCGTCGTCACGACGCCGCTCGAGGAGTACCTCACCGAGCGCTTCGGCGGACTCGACACCGAGAACCCCGAGTTCTGGCAGGTCTACGCCGCGGGCCTCGACGAGCTCTACCGCGAGATGCCGGCGATCGACGGCGTGCTCATCCGCATCGGCGAGGCGGGCCAGGTCTACGACCTGCCCGACTGGGACTACAGCTCCCGGCTCGCCGTGACGACGGTCGACGCGGTGCAGGCGATGCTCACGACCCTGCTCGACCAGGCCGAACGCGCCGACCGCGAGGTCATCTTCCGCACCTGGACCGTCGGCGTCGGCGCCGTCGGCGACCTGCACACGAACGCCGACTCGTACCGCACGGTCTTCGAGGGCATCGACTCCGACCGGCTCATCGTGTCGACGAAGTACTCGCTGGGCGACTTCTACAGCCACCTGCCGATCAACGACACGCTCGAGATCGGCGACCAGCGCCGCATCATCGAGTTCCAGAGCCGGCGCGAGTTCGAGAACTTCGGGGCGTGGCCGAACGACCTCGGCGACCTGTACGCGCAGACGCTCGACCGGCTGCTCGCCGCGAACCCGAACATCGAGGGCATCTGGACCTGGACGCAGGACGGCGGTCCGTGGCGCGCCGGTCCGCTCTCGCTCGAGCTGAAGGCGGGCTTCTGGCAGCTCGCCGAGCTGAACACCGAGCTCGCGGTGCGGCTCGCCCGCGATCCGTCGCTGGATCCGGCATCCGTCACCGCCGACTGGGCGAGGCGGTGGTTCTCGGATGACACGGCCACCGTGCAGGCCATCACGACTGCGATGACCGACTCGCGTGAGGCGATCGCCGACGGGCTCTACATCGGCCCGTACGCCGAGCACCGCGTGAAGGCGATCGGCCTCGAGCCGCCGCCCATGATGTGGATCTTCGAGTGGGACATCCCCACGGGCGACAGCGCCGCGCTCGACGTGATCTACGCGATCGCGCGCGACGACCTCGACGAGGCGATCGCCGGAGGACCGCGCGCCGTCGAGGCCGTCGAGCGCATGCAGGCCCTCATCGACGGAACCGACGCCGCCACGTGGAAGGATGCCGCGCTCCGCGACGCGTTCCGGGAGTCGCTCGCCTACGAGCGGAGCACCCTCGCGATGCTCGCCGACTACCGCGCCATGGTGCTGCACAAGGCGCAGTGGCACGACACGGGGGATGCCGCGGCCTACGAGGACTGGCAGGTGGCGCGCACGGCGTACCTCGCGTCGTCGGCCGAGCACGAGCGGGACTACGCGGGCGACCCGTACCACCCCGCCTACAACCTCACCGCCGCCCACCTCGGCCTCGAGCGCGCCGACCGCGACCAGGCCATGGGCTGGGCGGCCGGTGCGACGCTCGTGCTGGCCCTGCTCTGGATCGCGTACGGCATCGCGGCCCGCTCGCGCCGGATCGGCGCCTGGCCCGGAGCCCGGCTCGCCCGGGCCATGTGGGTCGCCGGAACCCGCCCATGGCGGGCGCCCGACGTCACCGCCGCCCTCGGACGCGCCGAGCGCGTGCTCCTCGTCGCGATCCCCGCACTCGCACTCGTGCTGAGCCGCTGCATCCTCACGTGGTTCGCCGCGCCCGCCCACCTCGTGGCGACGCTCGGGGCCTGGCTCGTCTTCGGCGCGGTCGCGCTGCTGCTGGCGCGGTGGCTCGGCGGCCGCACCGCCATGGCCTCGCTCGCGGCATCCGTCGGCGGAGCCGTGATGCTGCGCGTCGCCCTGCTCTCGTTCGCACTCGCGCCGACCGGCCCCGGCGGCTACTGGTTCGGGTTCTGGACCGATCCGGTCGCGCGGTCGGCCTACTCGACCGTCGCCTTCGCCCTGTTCGCCTGGGTGATCGTGGCCGCCGGCTGGGCGCTCGCGCAGTCGATCGGCGCCCGTCGGGCGATCGGGGTCGTGACGACCGCGTGCGGCGCCGCGATCGCCGTGATCGCCGGGCTCGTCGCGATCGTCGGACTCGAGGCCGCGCTGACGGCGTGGAACGACCAGATGGCCCTGCTCCCGTGGGGCCTGTCGAGGATCCTCGGCATCACGGTCTACCTCGACATCCCAGCGGATTCCGCATGGTGGGCCGCGCTCGTCGGCGTGGTCGTCGCGGGGCTCGGAGCCGTGCTCGCAGGCGCCCGGCGGGGCCGGCGCGGAGCCCGGTTTGGCGGTGGGGCATCCGTCGCCTAAACTTGCTGAGGTTGCGCACGACGACCAAGCTTTCCCGTGCCCGAATCCGTTCAGAATTCGAGTAGGGTGAGCCGGTCGCAATGTGCGATCTTCGGAGGCGAAGTCTCCGAAGGGCGGTGGCTCAATTGGTAGAGCAGCGGTCTCCAAAACCGCAGGTTGCAGGTTCGAGTCCTGTCCGCCCTGCGAGCCGGCAGCGATTGCCGGCCCACGAAAGGTGTACGAGGTGGCCCGAAAGATCATCGACGAACCCAGCGAGGATGTCGTCGCCAACGCGAAGCGCGAGCGCGCATCGCGGCGAAACCCCTTCGCGCGGATCGCGTTGTTCGTTCGGCAGGTCATCGCCGAACTGAAGAAGGTCGTCACCCCGACCCGCAAGGAACTCTTCAGCTTCACCGTGGTCGTGCTCGTGTTCGTCGTCATCATGATGGCGCTCGTGTGGGCACTCGACTCGGTGTTCGGATGGGTAGTGCTGTACGTCTTCGGGTCGACAGGGGCCTGATCAGCCACTCGTCCTGAAGAACCGCGCGTCGCAGGGCGCACGCAAGAGAAGGAATCGAGAAATTGGCAAAGACTGAGCGCGACGACGTCGACTGGGCCACGGCCGCAGAGCAGTCGGCCGAAGACGACGAGGCCCAGGAGGGCAACTCGCTCGAGCACGACGAGCAGTCGGTCGAGCCGGCCGAGCACCGCGCCGTCCACGTCGTCGACGACGAAGGAAACGACGTCGACCTCGATGCCGTTCTCGACGCCATCGCCGAGGCGAACGACCCCGAGGCCGACGCCGTCGTCGACGACGCCCTCGACATCGACTCGGTCGAAGAGGCCGACGCCGCACTCGAGGCCGTCACCGAAGAGAGCGAAGAGCCCGAGCACGACCCCTACGAGGAGTTCCGCAACGAACTGCGATTCCTCCCGGGCAAGTGGTTCGTCATCCACTCCTACGCGGGCTTCGAGCGCCGCGTGAAGGCGAACATCGAGCAGCGCCGCGAGTCGATGGCCATGGCCGACTACATCTACCAGGTCGAAGTTCCGATGGAAGACGTGGTCGAGATCAAGAACGGCCAGCGCAAGATGGTCACCCGCGTGCGCATCCCCGGCTACGTGCTGGTCCGCATGGACCTGAACGAAGAGAGCTGGTCGGTCATCCGCCACACTCCCGGCGTCACCGGCTTCGTGGGCAACGCCCACAACCCGGCTCCGCTGCGCTTCGAAGAGGCCTTCGGCATGCTGAAGAGCCTCGTCGAGATCAAGGACGTCGCTCCCGTCAAGGGTGCGAAGGGCGGCTCGTCCGCCGGCGCAGCACGCGCCGTGCCGGCCGAGGTCGACTTCGAGATCGGCGAGACGATCACCATCAAGGACGGCTCGTTCGCGGGCCTGCCCGGCTCGATCAGCGAGATCAAGCCCGAGAGCGGCAAGCTCACGGTCCTCGTCTCGCTCTTCGAGCGTGAGACGCCGGTCGAGCTCAGCTTCGACCAGGTCACCAAGCTCTAACACCGCAAACCTCACAGGCTCTGCGCAGCGACCCTCCGGTACACTCGGAGGGTTGTGCTGCGTGAGCACCACGATCCACCGCCCTCCGGAACCGCCGGTCGAGCGGGAGAGTGCCCAGGACTTGGGCGTTCGAACAGAAAGAGAGAAATCATGGCACCGAAGAAGAAGGTCACTGGTCTGATCAAGCTTCAGATCAAGGCCGGCGCCGCCAACCCCGCCCCGCCCATCGGCCCGGCGCTGGGTCAGCACGGCGTCAACATCATGGAGTTCTGCAAGGCGTACAACGCGCAGACCGAGTCGCAGCGCGGCAACGTCATCCCCGTCGAGATCACCGTCTACGAGGACCGTTCGTTCACCTTCATCCTGAAGACCCCGCCCGCCGCCGAGCTCATCAAGAAGGCTGCCGGCGTCGCAAAGGGCTCTGGCGTCCCGCACACCACCAAGGTCGGCAAGCTGACCCAGGCGCAGGTGCGAGAGATCGCCGAGGCGAAGATGGTCGACCTCAACGCCAACGACCTCGACGCCGCGTCGAAGATCATCGCCGGCACCGCCCGCTCGATGGGCATCACGGTCGAGTAATCGCCTCGCCGATCAACGCCCCGCTCAGCGGGGTGGATCGGCACGGGATGCCGCGGCATCCGTCACTTCAGAATTTCACTCGTGGCAGCGCCCGCCAGGCGCGATGACCACACTCTCTCCAAGGAGAACCAACATGGCACAGAAGTCCAAGGCCTACCGGGCCGCGGCCGAAAAGATCGAGGCCGACAAGTTCTACACGCCGACCGACGCCGTCGCACTCGCGAAGGAGACCGGTTCGGCGAAGTTCGACTCGACCATCGAGGTCGCACTCAAGCTCAGCGTCGACCCCCGCAAGGCAGACCAGATGGTGCGCGGCACCGTCATCCTGCCGCACGGCACCGGTAAGACCGCTCGCGTCATCGTGTTCGCGACCGGCCCCGCCGCCGAAGCTGCGATCGCAGCCGGCGCCGACGAGGTCGGCGGCGCCGAGCTCATCGAGAAGGTCGCCGCCGGCTACACCTCGTTCGACTCCGCCGTCTCGACCCCCGAGCTCATGGGCCAGGTCGGTCGTCTCGGCAGGGTCCTCGGCCCGCGTGGTCTCATGCCGAACCCCAAGACCGGCACCGTGACCCCGAACGTCGGCCAGGCCGTCTCCGACATCAAGGGCGGCAAGATCGAGTTCCGCGTCGACAAGCACGCCAACGTGCACTTCGTCGTCGGCAAGGCCTCGTTCACGGCCGAGCAGCTCGACGAGAACGTGAAGGCCGCCCTCGACGAGGTCGTCCGTCTCAAGCCGTCCAGCGCCAAGGGCCGCTACATCCAGAAGGGCGCCGTGTCGACCACGTTCGGCCCCGGCATCCCCCTGGACGTCAACGCCATCTAGTCGCACAGACTCCTCCGTCGAGGCGCGCAGTGCGCTTCATGAGGCAGAAGGGCCCATCGGTTCGCCGGTGGGCCCTTTCCTGTCCCCAGTTCGAGGGCATGCGCTGGCCGCCGGCCGATGCCGGTGGCAGGATTCCGCCATGGGCATCATCGACGCGCACCTCGAACGCGCGGCCGCCGGCAACCGCGCCGCGCTCGCTCGGGTCTACGCGGTCGCACGAGCGTCGACCCCCGACCTCACCGAGGGCGAGAGCTACGGCATGCCCGCCCTGCTGTATCGCGGCAAGGGCTTCGTCGCCGCGCTCGAGGCGAAGTCCCACCTCGGCCTCTACCCGTTCAGCGGCAAGGTGCTTCCCGCCCTCGGTGATCGGCTGACCGGGTTCGAATGGTCGCAGGGTGCGCTGAAGTTCACCGCGCAGCACGAGATCCCCGACGACCTGCTGCACCTGATCTTCGAGGCCCGCCGCGGCGAGATCGACCTGCAGCTCGACCGCAAGAAGCGCTAGCGCCGCGCCCGAGCAGCGTGCGGGGTGCGTCGCGAGACGTCGCGTGAGACGACGGATGCCGCCCCGAGACGTTCGGGGCGGCATCCGCTCGCTCTGCGGTGGCGAGCCGTGTCAGGCGTGGTGGACGGTCAGTCGACCTTCGCCATCGTGGCGGTGTCGGCGCGGCGCTGGCGCAGGCGCTCGGCCACCTCGATCGCGTCGCCGGCGGGGGCGTCGGACTTGCGGTCGGGGCGCGCGATGAACAGGTACGCCAGCCCCGAGACGAGCACGACGCCGAGGCCGATCCACACGGCGTAGTCGGCGACGACGTCGCCCGAGCTGCCGGGGGTGGCCATGAGCCAGATCGCGAACACGCCGTAGGCGAGGGCCACGATGTTGACGACGAGGCCCAGGGCGCCGAGCGAGAACGTGCCGGCGGGCTTCCAGCCGCGCAGGCGCTGGCGCAGGGCGCCGAGCACGACCATCTGGAACGCGATGTAGATGCCCAGCACGGCGAACGCCGTGACCGGGAGGGTGATCGCGGGGTTCACGTAGATGAGCAGGGTGATGATCGCCGGAACCGTGCAGGCCACGATGAGGGCGTTGCGCGGCACCTTCGTGTTGGGGCTGACCTTGGCGAGCCAGCGGTGACCCGGGATCATGCCGTCGCGGGCGAAGCTGAAGAGCAGGCGGCTGGCGGCGGCCTGCAGGCTCAGCACGCACGAGATGAAGGCGAGCACCGCGACGACGAGGAAGACCTTCGCGCCGACGGTGCCGAGCGTGGCCTCGAGGATGCCGGGGATCGGGTCCTTGTCCTCACCCGCGACGATCGAGGCGAGGTCGGGTGCGGCGAGCACGTAGCCGCCGAACGAGAACAGCGCCGAGACGCCGCCGACGAGGATCGTGAGGATCATCGCCTTGGGGATGCGGCGGCCGGGGTTCTCGACCTCTTCGGCGACGTCGCCGCAGGCCTCGAAGCCGTAGAAGAGGAAGAGGCCGGCGATCGCCGCGCCGATGAAGGCGGTCGCGTACGAGCCGTCGCCCTCGACGTTCATGGTGTCGAAGAAGACGCTGAACTCCTGCTTGCGCTGGAAGATGAGCAGGTACAGCCCGACGCCGATGACGCCGATCAGCTCGGCCGCGAGGCCGATCTGCGCGACGCGGGCGAGGGTCTTCGTGCCGGTGAAGTTGAAGACGAGCGCCAGCACCAGCAGGCCGAGCGAGAACGCGAGGGTGATCTCGGGCGTCGCGACGATGCCGAACAGGCTCGCGACGAAGCCCGATCCGTAGCCGGCGACCGCCGTGATGGTGACGATCATCGCCCAGATGTAGATCCACGCCGCCATCCACGCGTAGCGGCGACCCCACAGGCGACGCGCCCACGGGTAGATGCCGCCGTGGATCGGGTACTGCGACACGACCTCGCCGAACACGAGCGAGACGAGCAGCTGTCCGGCGCCGACGATGACGATCCACCAGATCGACGGCGGGCCGCCGATGGTCAACGCGACCGCGAAGAGCGAGTACACGCCGACGAGCGGCGACAGGTAGGTGAAGCCCAGTGCGAAGTTCGCCCAGAGGCTCATCGAGCGGTTGAAGGAGTCCTGGTAGCCGAGGACTTCGAGGTGATCGCTGTCGCCGAGGTCGGTCGGCTTGGCTGGTTCGACGGACATGTGCGCCTTTCGGGGTCGTCATGAGGTGCCCTCGGCGCCGCCCCCGCGCTTCGACCACCGCATCGTGGTTGCGCCAGCATAGCCATACATCCGGTCCTAAAACTATAGGTTCGGATGATTTAGTCGAACGGATGTCGCGAGTCGCCGAATCAGGTGGTCGACGCGATCGGAGCGGTGGCCGCGGGGGCGACTCCGGCCGCCGGCTCGCTCGCGGCGAGGAGTCCGGGAAGCTCCGCCATGCGCGTGAACACGCGTGATGCCCCGGCCGCGATCAGCGCCTCGGGAGCGGTCGAGGCGAGTCCACCCGAGGCGAAGCCGAAGACCGTCGCCCCAGCCGCCACGCCCGCCGTCACGCCCGCGACGGTGTCCTCGACGACGGCGCAGGCGCTCGGGTCGACGCCGAGCCCCGCGGCCGCGGCGAGGTAGACGTCGGGCGCCGGCTTGCTGCGGGCGGTCTCCATGCCGCTGTAGACGTGTGCACCGAAGACCTCCGCCAGGCCGACCTTCGCCAGTTGCAGTTCGATCTTCGCCCGGTCGGCGCCCGAGGCGCAGGCGATGCGGCCGTCGAAGGCGGCGGCGACGGCAGCGACCGCGGCGACCGCGCCGTCGATGGGCTGGAGGTCGACGGCCAGCGCGGTATTGCGGCGCGCGCGGAACTCGAGCAGCCACGCCTGATCGGGGCGGATCCCGGTGTGCTCCTCGATGACGTCGAACTCGTCGCTGAGCGCGCGACCGATGAAGCGGTCGACGCACTCCTCGACGCTGATCGGCCAGCCGAGTTCGTGCAGCATGACGCGCAGCACGCCGTTCGTGATCGTCTCGGAGTCGACGAGCACGCCGTCGCAGTCGAAGAGCACGGCCTGGAAGCGCTGCGGGGGAGTCGACACCCGATCGAGGTTACTCCGCGCGCATAGCGTGCGCCGCCGCGCCGGAGGCGCGTGGTGCAGCCCTCGGCGCGCCGCACGGGCGACCACGCCGCACGAGAGACACGCCGGGCCTACCTCGTCGGGCGGTCGCGTTCTGCTGGCTCAGCGGCACCGATGGCCGCAGATCGTGACCACTCGCGGTGGTTGCACGGAGTGTCGGCGGCGAGGGGCGAGCGGGGAGGGAGGGGCGAGGGAGGAGGGGCGAGGGGCGAGGGAGGAGAGAGGCGGGGGGCGCGGACGACGGATGCCCCGGGCCCGCCGACGTGAATCGGTCGGCCCCGGGGCATCCGCTCGCTCGTGCGAGCCGTTCGGCGAGGATCAGCCGATGCGGATCATCTTCTTGTTGACGAACTCGTCGGCGCCGAAGCGGCCGAGCTCGCGACCCGAACCCGAACGCTTGACGCCGCCGAAGGGCAGCTCGGCGCCGTCGGCCCCGACGACATTGACGAAGACCATGCCGGCCTCGATCTTGTCGGCGACGCGGAGGGCCTGCTCGTCGTCGGTCGTGAACACGTACGAGCCGAGGCCGAACGGCGTGTCGTTCGCGAGCTCGACGGCGGCGTCTTCGTCGGCGACCTTGAACACCTGGGCGACGGGGCCGAAGAACTCCTCGTGGAACGCGTCGGAGCCGGGCTTGACGTCGGTGAGGATCGTGGCCGAGTAGTAGTTGCCGTTGCGGGTGCCGCCCGCGTGCAGGGTCGCGCCCTGCGAGACGGCGCGTGCGACCTGGTCGGCGAGCCCGTCGGCGGCCTTGGCCGACGAGAGCGGGCCGAGGGCGGTGCCCTCCTTCGAGGGGTCGCCCTCCTCGACGGCGTTCATCGCGGCGGTGAACTTCTCGAGGAACGGCTCGTAGAGGTCCTCGACGACGATGAAGCGCTTGGCCGCGTTGCAGGCCTGGCCGTTGTTGTCGACGCGGGCGAAGACGGCGGCCTCGACGGTCGCGTCGAGGTCGTCGGTCGAGAGCAGGATGAAGGGGTCGGAGCCGCCGAGCTCGAGCACGACCTTCTTCAGGTGGCGACCGGCGATCTCGGCGACCGCGGCGCCGGCGCGCTCGGAGCCGGTGAGCGAGACGCCCTGCACGCGCGGGTCGGCGATGACCTGCTCGATCTGGTCGTGCGAGGCGTAGATGTTGACGTACGCGCCCTCGGGGAACCCGGCGTCGAGGAAGATCTGCTCCATGGCGGCGGCCGACTCGGGGCACTGCTCGGCGTGCTTGAGCAGGATCGTGTTGCCGATGATGAGGTTCGGACCGGCGAAGCGGGCCACCTGGTAGAACGGGAAGTTCCACGGCATGATGCCGAGTAGCGGGCCGAGCGACGACCGGCGGATGAGGGCCGAGCCCTCGCCGGCCAGCAGGTCGATCTTCTCGTCGGCGAGCAGCGACTCGGCGTGGTCGGCGTAGTACTCGTAGATCGCGGCGGCGAACTCGACCTCGCCGACGGCCTGCTCGATGGGCTTGCCCATCTCGCGGACGATGATCTCGCCGAGCGCCTGCGCGCGCTCGTTGTGCAGCTCGGCCACGCGGCGGATGAGGGCGGCGCGCTCGGCGACCGTGGTGGTCTTCGACCAGGTGCGGTGCGCGTCGGTCGCCTTGGCGATCGCGGCCTGCAGGCCCTCGTCGGTGATCGTGTCGAAGGACTTGACCGTCTCGCCCGTGGCGGGATTGATCACGGCATAGCTCATGGGGTTTCTCCTTTTCGGGTGCACGCACGCAGAGCTTCGTCTGCCTCGGTGCCTACGCTCACCTCAAAGATATAACAACGAATGATTCAGTTCGACCCGGATGCCGCGGGGTCGACGAGCACGCGCAGCGGCGTTCCGGGGCACGGCTCGCCCGCGGCATCCGCCGGGGTCAGCTGGCCGACCTGCAGCGTCGGCTCGGTCGAGAGCACGACCCGGCCCTCGTCGTTCACGAGGGCGAGCGGCACGTCGACGTCGAGGAACGCGGCGAGGAGCGCGCGCTCGAGGCGTCGCACCGCGACATCCGCCCCGATGACTCCGACCATGCGCGGCTCGCCGGCCTCGCCGTGCCCGGCCGTGCCGAGGGCAGCCGTCGCATGCACCGGCATGGTGAGCGTCAGGATGTAGTCGCACGTGCAGAGGTGGTCGACGTACGGACCGGTGACGTGCGCGTGCCTGGTGGTCGCGGGGATGCGGTACCACTCGAGTGCTCGGAAGTCGCGCAGGTACTCGGTGTAGCCGCGAGTCGTCAGGTCGAGGCGCGTCGGCTCGGTCGTCGAGCCGAGCACGGGGTTCGCGTCGAGCGGGCCCAGCCACCACGCGAAGTGCACGTCGCGGCCGCGCACGATCTCGCCGTCGGCGATGAACCCGGCGCCGACGAGCAGCGGCTCGGGCTCGGTGAGGCGCGGGAGCACGAGTGAGGCGACGACTTGGTCGATCTCGGCCGGACGGGTCTCGGGGGAGGCGTCGATCACCTGCTCGACCGGCGCCCGCCAGGCGACGAGCTGGTCGAAGACGCCGGCGAACACCTCGCCGACGGCGATCGCGACGTCATGCGGTGAGCGGGGCATCGAGCACACCTCCCCGTTCGATGCGGGCCTTCGCGGCGAGGAGCGGCACGGTGAGTCCGCTCAGCAGGTCGCCGGCGGCCTCTCGGGCCTTCGCCGGGCGGTGGGCGGCCACGGCACGCACGATGCGGCGGTCGTGGGCCGCGGCATCCGCTCGGTGCTGCGCATCGTCGAGGCCGAGCAGCAGGAGCGGGCCGAACTCGGCCTGCAGGCGGATCTGCTCGCGCACGAGCCTGGCCGACTGGCTCAGCACGGCGACCTCGAGGAAGAACCCGCCCTGGTTCGTGCGAGCGGATGCCGCGGTGTCGAAGTCGGAGGCCGCGAGCCAGGCCGCGAGCCGCTCGGCGTCGCCGGTCGACGCGCGCTCGGCGGCGCGTTCGGCGGCGCCGGCGAGGATCGCCCCGAAGTAGACGGCCATGTCGCTGAGCTCGACCTGGGCGAGGGCGCGGAGCCGTGCGGCGATGATCGTGTGGTGGTCGTCGTCGGCCGCGGTGACGAAGCTGCCGCCGTCGCGGCCGCGACGGGTCTCGACGAGCCCGGCCTCGCGGAGGATGCCGAGCCCCTCGCGCACGGTGATGAGGGCGACGCCGAAGCGGCGGGCGAGCTCCGGCTCGCTCGGCAGGCGTTCGCCTGGGCCGAGCACGCCGAGCACGATGCCGTCGGTGAGGCGCTGGGCGACCTGTTCGGCGCGGCCGGTGTCGGCGAGCTGGGCGAACACGGCCTCGCGCGCGCCGGGGCCCACCCTCGATTCCATGCGTTCAGGCTAGCCGAGCAGGGCGGTCGCGGCTGGCGGCTCGCGCAGAAATCATTCAAGATAGGATGAATTGGAGCGGCGTCGCGGCCGCACACACGTGGAGAGGCGGAAGCGATGCACGACGAGTCCCCGGAGACCCGGCACGCCGCGCCCGACGGGGTGCTCCGCGGCATCCGCGTGGCCGACTTCAGCCGCGTGCTCGCCGGCCCCTACGCGACGATGATGCTCGCCGACTTCGGCGCCGACGTCGTGAAGGTCGAACCGCCGACGGGCGACGACACCCGGCACTGGACCCCGCCCGTCGACGCGAACGGGCAGTCCACCTACTTCGGCAGCGTCAACCGCAACAAGCGATCGGTCGCCCTCGACCTCGCGGATGTCGCCGGGCTGGCTGAGGCGCGACGCCTCGCCGCTACCGCCGACGTCGTCATCGAGAACTTCCGCCCGGGGGTCATGGCGCGGTTCGGCCTCGCCTACGACGACGTGCGGGCGATGAACCCCGGCGTCGTCTACTGCTCGATCACGGGGTTCGGTGCGGGCCAGGGCGCCGCGCTCGCCGGATACGACCTGCTCGTGCAGGCCGTCGGCGGCCTCATGTCGATCACGGGCGACCCCGACGGCGCACCCGCCAAGGCCGGCGTCGCGCTCGTCGACGTGCTCACCGGGCAGAACGCGCTCGCCGGCATCCTGCTCGCCCTGCGCGAGCGCGACCGCACCGGAGCGGGCCAGCTCGTCGAGATCGACCTGCTCGGCAGCCTGCTCTCCGCGCTCACGAACCAGGCCGGCTCGACCCTCGCGACCGGCACGCCGCCCCGCAGGCTCGGCAACGCGCACCCGAGCATCGCGCCCTACGCCGTCTTCTCGGCCGAGGACCGCGAGCTCGTCATCGCCGTGGGCAACGACAAGCAGTTCCGGGCGCTCGCCGGGGTGCTCGGCCTCGCGGGGCCCGGGGTCGCCGGGCCCGGGCTCGCCGGGCCCGGGCTCGCCGACGACCCGCGGTTCGCGACGAACGCCTCGCGCGTCGCCCACCGCGCCGAGCTGACCGCGATCATCGAGGAGCGGCTCGTCGCGGCATCCGCTGCGCACTGGATCGACGAACTGGCCTCCGCGAGCGTGCCGGCCGGACTCGTGAACGACATCGGCGAGGCCGTCGCGTTCGCCGAGTCGCTCGGACTCGAGCCCGTCGCCGAGACGCGACGCGGTGGCGACGCCGCGGTCAGCCGCTCGATCGTCAACCCCATCCACCTCACGGCGACGCCCGCCGCGTATCGCACGCCGCCGCCCGCGCTCGACGAGCACGCGGGGGCCGACTGGTACCACCTCGACGACCGGCACCACCCTTCGGAAGGACCGCACGCATGACCGCCATCGCCCCCCGCATCGACACGGTGTTCGACCTCGACGCCCTCCTCACCGACGAGGAGCGCGAGTGGCAGCAGCGTGCGCGCACGGTCGCGCAGGAGCGGATCCTGCCGATCATCGAGGAGGACTTCGAGAACAAGCACTTCCGTCGCGAGCTCGTGAAGGTCATGGGCGATGCCGGGTTCCTCGGCATGCACCTGAAGGGCTACGGATGCGCCGGCGCCGGCGCCGTGGCGTACGGGCTCGTGTGCCTCGAGCTCGAGGCCGCCGACAGCGGCTGGCGCACGTTCGTGTCGGTGCAGGGGTCGCTCGCGATGAGCGCGATCCACAAGTACGGCTCCGAGGAGCAGAAGCAGCGGTGGCTGCCCGGCATGGCCGCGGGCGACCTGATCGGATGCTTCGCCCTGACCGAGCCCCAGGGCGGCAGCGACCCGGCGGCGATGACCACGGTCGCGCGACGCGACGGCGACGAGTGGGTCATCGACGGCGCAAAGCGCTGGATCGGCCTCGCCTCGCTCGCCGACGTCGCCGTCGTGTGGGCGCGCGTCGACGATCCGTCGGGTGCGTTCGGCGAGGGCGGCAGCGCGGTGCGCGGATTCCTCGTGCCGACCACGACCGCGGGGTTCACCGCGACGCCGATCGACGGCAAGCTCTCGATGCGCGCCTCGGTGCAGTGCGACGTCGACCTCGAGGGCGTCCGCGTGCCGGCCGACGCACTGCTGCCGGGGGCCTCCGGCCTCTCCGGACCCTTCGGATGCCTCAACGAGGCGCGCTACGGCATCGTCTGGGGCGCCATGGGCGCCGCCCGCTCATGCCTCGAGGCCGCCCTCGACCGCTCGATGACGCGCGAGGTGTTCGGCAAGCCGATCGGCGCCAACCAGCTCACGCAGGCCAAGCTCGCCGACATGTTCGTCGAGGTCGAGAAGGGCGTGCTGCTCGCCCTGCACCTCGGCCGGCTCAAGGAGCGCGGGGCGCTGACGCCCGCGCAGATCTCGGTCGGCAAGCTCAACAGCGTGCGCGAGGCGCTCGAGATCGCGCACCAGGCGCGCTCGATCCTCGCCGGCGACGGCATCACGAACGCGTTCCCCGTCATGCGGCACGCGGCGAACCTCGAGTCGGTGCGCACCTACGAGGGCACCGACGAGATCCACCAGCTCGTGCTCGGCCGGGCGCTCACGGGCATCGCGGCGTTCTAGCGCCAGCAGGCCGCCGCACGACTTCACCACCACCACAACCGCACCACCATCAAGGAGCAGTCATGAAGGCAACGGAGCCTCGACTCACCCGCGCCGTCGTCGAGTGGACCGGATGGGGCACCGCCCCCGTTCCGGTCCGCGACGACGCCCGCGTCATCGCCAGGTTCGGCGCCACGGCCGGACCGGCACTCGTCAAGGCGGCCCGACGCCTCGAGGCCGACTACACCGGCTGTTCTGCGGAGTTCCGCACGCGGCATCCGGAACTCGGCGTCGACGCCGTCGAGGCGCTCGCCTGGGCGAACGCGCACGACACCCTGTAGCCCGACGTCGACGCCGAAGGGCGCCTCGGCCGAAGCCGGGGCGCCCTTCGCATGCGCGGTGCGGCGTCAGTTGATGCCGGGGATGATGAGCCACTGGTTGACGAGCACGATCCACACGGCGATCACGACGAGCGCGGCGACCGTGACGCCGCGGCCGGTGCGGCCGCCGGCGAAGAGCGCGACGACCAGTGCGATGAGGGTCGCGACGCCGAGCACGAGCGAGCCCCACGGAATGCCGGGCACGAAGAACGTGAGCAGGAACAGCGCCGCGACGATGACCTCGATGACGCCGACGACGGTGGAACCGCCACGGGCGCGCAGACGCCAGATGCCGTCGATGAGGGCGAGGACGCCGCCGATGAGCGCGATGAGCAGGAGCCAGGTCAGGGTGATCATGAGGTTCCCTTCGGGTAGCGGTGCGGGGACACCGTGCCGTCGGCAGTTTCCGACGACCTCGCAACGGTAGCGATGACGTGGGGTGCGAGATTGGGGGTTGCGGTGCACCATGGAACGCGTGTATCCCGCGCGCCGAGGCCGGCCGGGAATGCAACGGGGGGTCACGCGGTTTCCCTCTGGGACGCCCGCGTGATGGACTCGAACCGCGCCGGGCGGCCGAACACGGCACCGGCACGATCTGCCATCCCCACGAACGGAGCACCACCCATGTCACGCGCCCGCAGCATCCTCGGCCTCGCCGCCGCATCCGCCGCCGTCCTCGCCCTCGCGGCCTGCTCGAGCGGCACGCCCGCAGCGAGCGACGATGCAGCCGACGACGAGTACGGGCTCGTGAAGGCCGGCACGCTCACGGTCGCGACCGAGGGCACGTACCGTCCGTTCAGCTTCCACGACGAGGGCTCGGGCGACCTGGTGGGCTACGACGTCGAGATCGCCGAGGCCGTCGCCGATGAGCTGGGCCTCGAGATCGAGTTCCAGGAGACCCAGTGGGACGCGATCTTCGCGGGACTCGAGGCCGGCCGGTTCGACGTCATCGCCAACCAGGTCTCGATCAACCCCGAGCGCGAGGAGTCCTACCTCTTCAGCACGCCGTACACGGTCTCGCCGAGCGTCGTCGTGGTGAACGAGGGCGACACCTCCATCTCGAGCTTCGAGGACCTCGCGGGCAAGACGACCGCGCAGTCGCTGACGAGCAACTTCTACCAGCTCGCCGTCGACGCGGGCGCGAACGTCGAGGCCGTCGAGGGCTGGGCGCAGGCCGTTGCACTCCTCGAGCAGGGCCGGGTCGATGCCACCGTCAACGACAAGCTGACCTTCCTCGACTACCTGAAGACCAACCCCGACGCGAAGCTCGAGGCCGTCGCCGAGACCGACCCCAGCAAGAGCGCCTTCGCGTTCACCAAGGACAAGACGGCCCTCGTGAAGTCCGTCGACGAGGCCCTCGAGACGCTTCGCGCCGATGGCACGCTCGCCGAGATCGGCGAGAAGTACTTCGGCGCCGACGTCTCGGAGTAGTACCTTCCAGAACAAGCGCGCGAGCGCATCGGCGTCGCGCGAGCGCGTCCGTTCCGACGGGCGCGCTCGCGTCTGACGCCGCCGACTCGCCTGAGCGGAAGGGGCTGTCGACGTGGATTCCTCGGGCTGGCAACTGTTCCTCGACTCCTTCTGGCCGATCGTGTGGGGCGGGCTGAGCGGCACCATCCCGCTCGCCCTGGCCTCGTTCGCGATCGGCCTCGTGCTGGCGCTCGGCGTCGCGCTCGCGCGGCTCTCGAAGAACCGGGTGCTCTCGGGCGCGGCCCGGTTCTTCATCTCGGTGATCCGCGGCACGCCGCTGCTCGTGCAGCTGTTCGTGATCTTCTACGGACTGCCGGCGGTCGGTCTCGTCATCGATCCGTGGCCGAGCGCGATCATCGCGTTCTCGCTCAACGTCGGCGGCTACGGCGCCGAGATCATCAGGGCGGCGATCCTGTCGGTGCCGAAGGGCCAATGGGAGGCCGGGTACACGATCGGCATGTCCTCGGGCACGACGCTGCGCCGCATCATCCTGCCCCAGGCGGCGCGCGTCTCGGTGCCGCCGCTGTCGAACACGTTCATCTCGCTCGTGAAGGACACCTCGCTCGCCTCGCTGATCCTCGTGACCGAGCTGTTCCGCGTCTCGCAGCAGATCGCGGCGTTCAGCCAGGAGTTCATGCTGCTCTACCTCGAAGCCGCGCTCGTGTACTGGCTGTTCTGCCTCGTGCTCTCGAGCGGGCAGACCGTCATCGAGAGGAGGCTCGACCGCTATGTCGCCGTCTGAGCAGAACCCGCCGTCCGAGCAGAACCCGTCCGAGCAGCACCGGCAGGGCGGGGCGGATGCCGGTGGCCGGCCGGGCGTCGGCGACCCCCTCGCACCCCGTGACACGCCCGACGACGCCGTGCTGCTGACGGCACGCGGCATCCGCAAGTCGTTCGGCGACAACGAGGTGCTGCGCTCGATCGACCTCGAGGTGCGCCGCGGCGAGGTCGTCGTGCTGATGGGGCCGAGCGGCTCGGGCAAGACGACCGTGCTGCGCTCGTTGAACGGACTCGAGACGCCCGACGCCGGCATCCTGAGCTTCGACGGCGGGCCGGAACTCGATTTCGGCGCCGGCGTCACGAAGCAGGGGCGGCTCGCGATGCGCGACCGCTCGGCGATGGTGTTCCAGCAGCACAACCTCTTTCCGCACATGACCGTGCTCGAGAACGTCGTCGAGGGGCCGGTGCGCGTGCAGCGGGTGCCGAAGGCGCAGGCGATCGCGCAGGCCGAGGCGCTCCTCGAGCGGGTGGGCCTCGCCGAGAAGCGCGGCGCGTACCCGTTCGCCCTGTCGGGCGGGCAGCAGCAGCGCGTCGGCATCGTGCGCGCCCTCGCGCTGAAGCCCGACCTGCTGCTGTTCGACGAGCCGACGAGCGCGCTCGACCCCGAACTCGTGGGCGAGGTGCTGAAGGTCATCAAGGAGCTCGCCGACGAGGGCTGGACCATGGTCATCGTCACGCACGAGCTCGGCTTCGCCAGGCAGGTCGCCGACGAGGTGCTGTTCATGGACGGCGGCGTCGTGGTCGAGCGCGGTGCGCCCGACCGCATCTTCACCAACCCCACCGAGCCCCGAACCCGGCGCTTCCTCGACCGGATCCTGCGCCCCCTCGACTGATCCCCCTCACTTTTCAGGACCACATCGGTCATGGCTGCAATATGCACGCATGACCGCTCTCATCCTGAAAAGGCGGATCGCCGCGTAGCGTTGAGACATGCCCGACGTCACGACCGGACCCTCGCCAGAGGCCCGGACCCGGCGGGCGCGCATGCTACTGGGCGTGTTCCGGCTCGCGATCGTGGCGCTCGAGGTCGTCGCCATCATCGGCAACTTCCGGTACGTGCTGGGCTTCCGCAGCTTCGCGACGGCGAACTTCTTCAGCTACTTCACGATCCAGTCGGCGTTCCTCGCGGTCATCACGCTCACGATCGCCGCGATCTTCGCACTTCGTGCACCGCGCGACCCGGCCTGGCTCGGCATCCTGCGCACGATGGTCACGGTCTACGTGGTGCTCTCCGGCATCGTCTTCGCGATCATCGTGGCGGAGTCGTCGTCGCACGGCTACCGGGTCGACGTGCCATGGTCGGACACGCTGCTGCACTTCGTCGTGCCGGCGCTCGCGGTGATCGCCTGGTCGATCGACAGCGTGCTCGGGGTGAATCCGCCCGTGCCGTGGTCGACGGTCGGCTGGGTGCTCGTGTTCCCGTTCGGGTGGCTGATCTACACGCTCATCAGAGGTGCGGATGTCGGGTGGTACCCGTACTTCTTCCTCGACGAGGCACAGGTCGGCAGCGTGTTCGGGGTGATCGTCTCGTGCGCGCTCGTGCTCGTGATCTTCCTCGCGCTGACGGCGAGCCTCGTCGCCGTCAACCGCCGCCTGTGGCGAAGGGCTCGAGATCGGCGAGCACGGCGGTCAGGAAGTCCTGATCCGACAGCTGCTCGAGCCGGGTCGCCTGCGCTGCAGCGATGATGCCGACGAGCGCGGCCTCGCCGGTCGCGGTGGCCGCGCCGACGTCGATCCACCGGGCGACCGTCGGGAACGCGCCGACCACGCTCAGCATCGAGGGCGGGATGCCGACCCCGTCGGCGTCGTCGGTGTCGGCGTCGGCCGTGACATCCGCTCTCCAGAACGGCTCTTCGAAGGCGAGCCAGACGACGTCGACGACGCCCATGCCGAGCTGGGAGATCGCGAGCTGGTAGGGGCGGGGCAGGGCGGGCTGGAACCGCACCTGGTCGGTCTTGAGCACGCCGAGCGGCAGGGTCACGACGACCCGGTCGACGGTGAGCGACTCGCCCGTGTCGAGCCGCAGGCTCACCCGGGTCTCGTCGTGGGCGATCTGCGTGACCCCGCTCATGAGCACGATGTCGAGGCCCTCTGCGAGCTGGTCGAGCAGGTCGGAGATGGGCGCCGTCGGCAGCAGCGACGTGGTCGACGTATCGAGGCCCGCCTCGAACGGCTCGAGCAGCGGCGCCGGATCCCACCGCTGCGCCGACACCACGGTGGGGGCGGCGCCCGTGAGCGGCTCGAGTCCGCTCGCGATGGCGTGCCGCAGCCACCCGGCCGGGCTCACGCCGTCGTCGCCGGGGGATTCGGATGCCGGCACCTCGCCCGACTGCAGCAGGGCCGTCGCGACCGACACGTCGTGGGGGATCGCCTGCGACCAGACGTGGGCGCGCTGGAGGGCCTCGGCGCCCGCCGGCGAAGGCTCGACCGGGGTGCCGTCGGAGCGCACCACGGCAGGCGAGCCGAGGAACGCGGTCGTGTCGACGGATGCCGCGGCCAGCGCCTCGACGAGGCCCTCGTCGTCGGCGACCAGCCAGCTGCCGAGCTCGACCGGTGTGCCGAACGCGTCGTCGACGATGGACTGCACGCGCCCGCCGATGCGGTCGCGTGCCTCGATGACGACGACCTCGAAGCCCTGGTCGGCGAGTTCGCGTGCGGCGGTCAGGCCGGCCAGTCCGGCGCCGATGACGGCGATGCGCTCGCCCGGCTCGGCGATCTCGGCGATGTCGGCCGCGGCGCGGAGGCCGGAACGGCGCGCGCCCTGCAGCGTGCCCGGCGCGAGTGAGGAGGTCGCCTCGCCGGCGAACACGAGTCGCCCGTCGATCGGGGTCGCGAGGCGCGTGCTCATCTGCTCGGTCGAGCCGAACTCGGCGAAGCTGAACGATCCGCGGGAGTACGGGTCGGTTCCCCAGGCGGAGCGGCGCATGTTCGTCGGGCGCGGCACGGCCGACGGGCTCGGCGTCGCGGGCGTCGGGCTCGCGGTGGGGGACGGCGAAGGCGACGGCTGGTCGAAGGTGCAGCTCGCGAGCACGATCGCGGCGGCTCCGGCGAGGCCGGTGGCGAGGAACATGCGCCGGGGGATCCCGCCCGACGCGCCCCGTTCGTCCATGCGACTCAGGCTAGCCGAGGGGGTCGCCCAGCACACGCCGCCGCCCTGAACCCCCGGTGGCCCGGGAATGTCGAGTTGCCCGATTCCGTGCGGAATCGGGCAACTCGAGCGAGTGACGTTCGCGTCAGACGACGTAGGTGTCGGCGACGGTGAGCGCCTCGTCGATGATGTCGAGTCCGCGCCGCAGCTCCTCCTCGGTGATCACGAGCGGCGGGGCCACGTGCAGGCGGTTGAAGTGCACGAACGGCCAGAGGCCGGCCTGCTTGCAGGCCGCGGCGACGGCGCCCATCGGCGCGGCATCCGCTCCACCGGCGTTGAAGGGGACGAGCGGCTCGCGCGTGGCCGGGTCCTTCACGAGCTCGATCGCCCAGAACAGGCCGAGCCCGCGCACCTCGCCGACACTCGGGTGCTTCGCGGCGATCTCGCGCAGGCGCGGCTCGACCACCCGCGAACCGAGGTCGCGCACGCGTTCGAGGATGCCGTCGCGCTCGAACACCTCGAACGTGGCGACACCCGGTGCGCACGCGAGCGGGTGGCCCGAGTACGTCAGGCCGCCGGCGAACGCGACCGTGTCGAAGTGCTCGGCGATGCGCTTGGAGATCACGACGCCACCGAGGGGCGCGTAGCCCGAGTTCACGCCCTTCGCGAAGGTGATGAGGTCGGGGGTGACGCCGAAGTGGTTCACGGCGAACCACTCGCCCACCCGGCCGAAGCCGACCATGACCTCGTCGGCGATGTAGACGATGCCGTACTTGTCGGCCAGGGCGCGCACACCCTCGAGGTAGCCGGGCGGCGGAACCAGCACGCCGTTCGTGCCGACGATCGTCTCGAGGATGATCGCCGCGATCGTGTTCGCGCCCTCGAGCGTGATGACCTGCTCGAGATGGGCGAGGGCACGCTCGGCCTCCTGCTCGGGGCTGTCTGCGTGGAACGACGAGCGGTACGCGTACGGGCCCATGAAGTGGGCGACGGACCCGTCGGACGGCTCGTTCGCCCAGCGGCGGGGGTCGCCCGTGAGCGAGATCGCCGTCGCGGTGCCGCCGTGGTAGCTGCGGTACATCGAGAGCACCTTGCGGCGGCCCGTCACGGCACGCGCCATGCGCACCGCGTACTCGTTGGCGTCGGCGCCGCCGTTCGTGAAGAACACCTTGTCGAGGTCGCCGGGGGCCACCTCGGCGATGCGACGGGCCAGCTCGCCTCGCACGTCGTTCGCCATCGACGGCTGGATCGTGGCGAGGCGCCCCGCCTGCTGCTGGATCGCCGCGACGAGGTCGGGGTGCTGGTGGCCCAGGTTCAGGTTCACGAGCTGCGAGCTGAAGTCGAGGTACGCGTTGCCCTGGTAGTCCCAGAACGTCGAGGCCTCGCCCGCGGCGATCGGCAGCGGGTCGATGAGCGCCTGCGCGCTCCAGGAGTGGAACACGTGGGCACGGTCGTCGGCGCGAACCTGCGCCTCGGCCGCGGTGTCGGGCAGCGGATGCCGCGCGCCGGCGCGGTCGACGAAGCTCGCCGTCGCGGCATCCGCCGTCTGGGTCTGCGTTTCAGGGATGAGGGTGTCGGTCATGTCGGTCGCCTCGCTCAGGTTCTGGGACTCGTGGATCTGGGACTCAGTGGTTCTCGGGCTCAGTGGTTCTGGGGGAAGCCGAGGTTGATGCCCGTGTGCGCCGAGTCGCCGCGCGTGGCCGGGTCGAGCCAGCGGCTGGTGATGGCCTTCTCACGGGTGAAGAAGTCGAAGCCGTGCACGCCGTAGGCCTTCGCGTCGCCGAAGAGCGACTGCTTCCATCCACCGAACGAGTGGTAGGCGACCGGCACGGGGATCGGCACGTTGATGCCGATCATGCCGACCTGCACCTCGTTCTGGAAGCGGCGGGCGGCGCCGCCGTCGTTCGTGAAGATGGCCGTGCCGTTGCCGAACTGGCCGGAGTTGATGAGGTCGAGGCCCTCGTCGTACGACTCGACGCGCACGATCGAGAGCACCGGGCCGAAGATCTCCTCGGTATACGCGCGCGACGTGGTGGGCACGCGGTCGAGCAGGGTCGGGCCGAAGAAGAAGCCGTCCTCGTGGCCCTCGACCGTGAGGCCGCGACCGTCGACGACGACCGTCGCGCCGTCGGCCTCGGCGATGTCGACGTAGGAGGCGACCTTGTCGCGGTGCACGTCGGTGATCAGCGGGCCCATGTCGGGCTCACGGAGCTTGCCGTCACCGGCGTCGATGCCCGCGCCGTTGCCGATCTTCAGCCTCGCGATGCGCTCGGCGATCTTGGCGATGAGCTCGTCGGCGACGGGCTCGACGGCCAGCACGACCGAGATCGCCATGCAGCGCTCGCCCGCGGCGCCGTAGCCGGCGTTGACGGCCTGGTCGGCGACGAGGTCGAGGTCGGCGTCGGGCAGCACCAGCATGTGGTTCTTGGCCCCTCCGAGCGCCTGGACGCGCTTGCCGTGCTTCGAGGCGGTCTCGTAGATGTACTGCGCGATCGGCGTCGAGCCGACGAACGAGATCGACTGCACGAGCGGGCTCGTGAGCAGGCCGTCGACGGCGAGCTTGTCGCCCTGCAGCACGGTGAAGACGCCGTCGGGCAGGCCGGCCTCCTTCCAGAGCTCGGCGAGCCAGAGCGCGGCCGACGGATCCTTCTCGCTCGGCTTCAGCACGACGGCGTTGCCGGCGGCGATCGCGATGGGGAAGAACCACATCGGCACCATCGCCGGGAAGTTGAACGGGCTGATGATGCCGACCACGCCGAGCGGCTGCTTCACCGAGTAGACGTCGACGCCCGACGAGGCGTTCTCGGAGTAGGCGCCCTTGATCAGGTGCGGGAAGCCGGTGGCGAGCTCGACGACCTCCTGGCCGCGGAGGATCTCGCCCATGGCGTCGGAGACGACCTTGCCGTGCTCGGCCGTGATGATGGCGGCCAGCTCGCCCTTGCGCGAGTTCAGGAGCTCGCGGAACGCGAACAGCACGGTCTGCCGCTTCGCGATCGAGAAGCCGCTCCACTCGAGGAATCCGGCGTGCGCCGAGGCGATCGCCGCGTCGATCTCGGCCTGGTCGGCCAGCGCGACCTCGGCCTGCACGGCGCCCGTCGCGGGGTTGTACACCGGGGCCGTGCGCCCGGACGTCGAGGCGCGGTGCGCGCCGTCGACCCAGTGCCCGATGACGGGCGCTCCAGACGTCGATGCGGGCGACGAGGCGGTCTCGGTGATGCTCATGGGCGGTTCCTTCGTGTGGAGTGACGGATGCCGCGGCCGCAGTGCGGCGCTCGGCCCGGACATTCCGCCCGGTCGTCGGTTAGGCTGACTGCTCCAAGTTTTTCAGAGGGTGTGAGGGTGCGCCGATGTCAGAACGTCGCGAAGACCGAACGATCCAGACGGATCGTCCGACCGGCATGCGCCTCGGTGACGGCCTCCCGACCGTGCGCGAGATCCTCTCGCTCGAGGCTGTCGCGAACGGCCTCCCCGAGGTGCTCGCGGCCGACGAGCTGCTCGACGCGCGGGTGCGCTGGGTGCACGTCTCCGACAGCGGCGGGGTCGCACGGCTGCTCGACGGCGGCGAGCTGCTGCTCTCGACCGGGTCGGGCTGGCCCACCGAGCCGGCCGACCTCGACGCGTTCATCGCGGGCCTCGTCGAGGCGGGGCTGTCGGGTCTCGTGCTCGAGCTCGGCGTGCACTACCGGTACGTGCCGGCCGTCGTCGAGCAGTCCGCGCGCGAGCACGGCCTCGCGCTCGTGGTGCTGCACCGCGAGGTGAAGTTCGTCGCGCTCACCGAGGCCGTGCACAACCGCATCATCTCCGAGCAGACGGCCGCCCTCAGGGCTCGCGACGAGGTGCGCGAGCGGTTCACCGCGCTGAGCCTGCGGGGCTCGCCCGCGGACTTCATCGTGCACCAGCTGGCCCAGACGCTCGGTTCGGCCGTGGTGCTCGAGAACCTCGCGCACGAGGTCGTCGCGGCCGAGGTGCCGCCCTCGATCGAGGAGACGCTCTTCACCAACTGGGAGGCGCGCTCGAGGCTCGAGCACCGCCGCGTCGAGCAGGCGCGGCAGCGAGGCCGGGCGGGTGCTGGGGCCGCCCCGGCGTCCGTGCCGGTGCCGCCGCCCGGCTCGCCCGACGCGTGGCTCATCGTGCCCGTCGAGGCGCGGGGCACGCGCTGGGGGCACCTCATCGCGTTGCCGGGGCCGGCGCACGCCGCGGGTCGCACGAGCGTGCTCGAGCAGGGCGCGATCGCGCTCGCGCTCGGACGCCTCGCCGACGGCTCGAGCGACGAGTGGACGCGCATCGGTCGCCAGCGCCTGGTCGACGGCCTGCTCGCCGGGCGGTTCGCCGGGGTGGCCGGTGCCTCGGCCCGGGTCGAGGCGGCGGGCCTGCCGGTCGACGGCGCGGTGCTGTACGGCATCGTCGCCACGGGCGCTCCGGTCGCTGCCGGGGCGGCGGATGTCGCGGCGCGGGCGCTCGCCGGGCGCGCGATCGACGGTGCCGCGAACGCCGCCGGCGCTCCGGGCGGCGCACGGATCGTGCTGCTCTCGGTGCCGAAGGCGGTCAGCGATGCGCAGGTGCAGGCGTTCGGCCTGGCGCTCGTCGGGGGCGACACGTCGGCCGCCGACCGGCTCGTGCTCTCGATCGGCGCGGCCGGGGCAGGTCTCGAGGGCGCGCTGGGCTCGGTGCAGGAGGCCGCCGACCTGGCGCGTGGCCCCCGCGCCCGAGGTGCGCGCGGGCTCGTCGTGCGTCGCGCCGACGACCGCCCGCTCATCAGGCTGGTCACCTCGCTCCGCGACGACCACCGACTGCTGCAGCACAGCGAGCGCATGCTCGCGCCGCTCATCGAGTACGACCTGGCTCGCGACGGCGACCTGCTGAGCGTGCTCGGCGCGATGCTCGCGCACCCGGGCAACCGCACGGCCGCGGCCGGGGCGTCGCACCTGTCGCGGTCGGTCTTCTACCAGCGGCTCGCGCTCATCGGCGACCTGCTCGGGGTCGATCTCGACGACGGCGAGGTGCTGACGGCCCTGCACCTCGCGCTGCTCGTGCGGCGGAGCGCCGCGCGCTAGGCCGCCCGCCCGCGGCATCCGCATGCCATGCCGTGACGCCGGGCCGCGGCATCCGAAACCACCTTCACTTGCTATTGACAAGTGCACTTGCAAAGAGCAAGCTGGGTCGTACGAACACCCCAGACGACGCTCCTGAGGAGGAGATCATGACCGCGACCAGCATCTTCGTGAACTTTCCCACCACCGACCTCGATCGCGCGAAGGCGTTCTACGAGGCGCTCGGGTTCCGCATCAATCCCGACTTCACCGACGAGAACGCCGCGTGCGTCGTGCTCAGCGACACGATCTACTTCATGGTGCTGAAGCGCGAGTACCTCGCCACCTTCACCGACAAGCAGATCATCGACCCGAAGACGCACGCGCAGATGTCGATCGCCCTGAGCCGCGACTCGCGCGACGAGGTCGACGAGGTGCTCGCCAAGGGCCTCTCCGCCGGTGGCAGCGAGCCCCGCCCCGCCCAGGACCTCGGCTTCATGTACTCGCGCGACCTCGACGACCCCGACGGCAACAACCTCTCGTTCCTGTTCATGGAGCAGGCGGCCGCCGAGCAGGGCCCCGACGCCTACCTGGCCGAGCAGGGGGCTGATCAGCCGTCGGCCGCGACGGCGTAGCCGCCACCGCATGGCGACACGCGGCGCGCGCGGATACGGCCAGTACGGCGGAGCGGCGAGGGCGCTCGAGCGGGTCGGCGACCGATGGGCATTGCTCATCGTTCGCGACCTGCTCGTCGGCCCCCGACGCTACGGCGACCTGAAGGCCGGACTGCCCCGGATCCCCACCAACATCCTGAGCGACCGGCTCAAGGAGTTGCAGGAGGCCGGGGTGCTCCGGCGTGTGCCGACCGTTCGCGGCGGCTACGAGCTCACCCCGCTCGGCCGCGACCTCGAGCCCGTCATCACGGCCCTCGAGCGCTGGGGGTGGAGCGTGCTCGGCGCACCCGGCGACGACGAGACGGTCAGCGCCGACTCCCTCGCCTTCGCGCTGCGCGCCGCGTTCCGAGCGGATGCCGCGGCCGCCCTCCCGCCGACCGAGTACGTACTGCACGTGGGCCCCGTCTCCCTGTCGGCGATCGTCGTCGGCCGAACACTCGACGTCGTGCCCGTCGGTGCCGGAGCGCTGCCGCAGCCCCGCCGCCGCTCAGCGCTGGAGCCCGTGCCGTCGGGCGTGCTCGAACTCCTCGTGGAGCCGGGCGCCCTGCCCGGCCTGCTGTCGGGCGCGCCCGAGGGTGAGCGCGGGCTGACGGTCGTCGCGGGCGGCGACGAGTTGCTCGAGCGGTTCGGCACCACGTTCCGCATCGAACCGGCGACGCCGACGACGGATGCCGAGGGCGCCGTCGCTGCGTAGGCGGGCAGCCGTGCGCGTCGCGTCGATGCGAGCTGATGTTCGACGAAACCGGTCGAGGCGGTTGCTGTCGGCCTCCTGAGGAGGTTACGGCGCGACGTAGACCTTGCGCAGCAAGGTTACGGCGCGACGTAGACCTTGCGCAGCGTCTCGCGCACCGTCCACACGGTGCGCATGCCGGCCTCGAGCCGCACGACCGAACCCGGCGCCAGCTCGATCGACGGCAGCTCGGGCGACTCGAAGTCGACCGTCGCGTCACCCGCGAGCACCACGAACACCTCGTCGGCCTCGATGTCGCGCATCGCGCCGGGCGTCATCTCCCAGACGCCGACCGTGCGGGCATCGTCACGTGACCGGTCGAGCACCAGGTGGCCGGTGGCCGGGGAGCCCTCGACGAGTTGATCGGCCGAGACGGGTTCATGCGGCAGCAGGGCCGTCGCGGCATCCGTCACCGTCGCGGCATCGAGGCGGTCGGTCGGCGTCATGAGTCGAACCCCAATCCGAGGGCGTCGAGGGTCTTCAGGAGCAGGTTGCGACGGCCGCCGTCGTGGTCGGCCCGATCGAGCGACCAGCGGGTCGCATTGATGCCGATCGAGGCGGCGGGCTCGGGCGGGAACGGCAGCGGCCGCTTGCGCACCATCGCCAGCTGCGTGCGCTCGTTCTCGCGGCGCTCGAGCAGGTCGAGCATCGTCTCCGCGGCGAAGCGGGTCGACCCGACGCCGAGCCCGGTGAACCCGGCGGCGTAGGCCACCCGGTGGTCGCGGGCCGTGCCGAAGAACGCCGTGAACTGCGTGCTCGTGTCGATCGCGCCCGCCCACTGGTGGCTGAACTGCAGCCCCTCGAGCTGTGGGAACGTCGTGAAGAAGTGGCTCGCGAGCGTCTGCCACGTCTCGGGGCGTCGCTCGTAGCTGCTGCGCACCCGTCGCCCGTAGTGGTAGATCGCGTCGTACCCGCCGAACAGGATGCGGTTGTCCTTCGAGAGGCGGTAGTAGTGGAACTGGTTCGCCATGTCGCCGATGCCCTGGCGGTCGTTCCAGCCGATGTCGGCCAGCTGCTGCGGCGAGAGCGGCTCGGTCATGAGCACGTAGTCGTAGACCGGCACGGTCATGAGCCGGTTGCGCTTGAGCAGCGACGGGAACACGTTCGTGGCCAGCACTGCGTGCGTGGCGTCGACGCGGCCGCCCTCGGTGATCACGGAGACGGCGCCCGTCGAGCCCGGCGTCTCGAGGCGCTGCACGGGGGAGTGCTCGAAGACCTCGACACCGAGCTCCTCGGCCACGCGGGCGAGCTCGGACGCGAGCCTCGCGGGGTGCAGCATGCCGTTCGTGCGCTTCTCCCACACGCCGGCGAGGTAGGTCGGCGAGGCGACGGAGGCCTGCACCTCGCGCTCGTCGAGGAACACGACACTGTCGTCGCCCTCGGCGACCGCGTCGGCGTGCATCTCGCGCAACCACTCGACCTGGTGCTCCTCGATCGCCGGAGCCAGCTGCCCCGTGCGCTCGAAGTGGAAGTCGATGCCGAGCTCGGCCTCCGACGCCTCGATCGCGTCGAGGTTCTCGAGTCCGAGGCGCGTGAGGGTGGGCATCTCGTCGGGCCAGCGCGACATGCCGTTCTCGTGGCCGTGCGTGAGGCTCGCCTCGCAGAACCCGCCGTTGCGGCCGGAAGCGGCCCAGCCGATCGACTTCGCCTCGATGAGCACGACGCGAGCGTTCGGGTTGCGGCGCTTGGCGAGCACCGCGCTCCAGAGGCCCGTGTAGCCGCCGCCGACGACCACGAGGTCGGCGACCCGGGTGCCCGCGAGCTTCGGCCGCCCGCCCGTGGCGCCCTCGGGCAGGTCCTCGAGCCAGAAGACGGCATGACGGGTCGGCTTCAGTGCATGCTCGACGACGGATGCCGGGGGTCGGCGTCGTTCGAATACGGTCGTTCCCACGGGGTATCACTCCGATGCGGTTGTGTGGATCCATCCTCCCGCGCCGTGCGCGGGCGGCGCCAGTGGCCGCTGTCTCGACATCCGCTCGCCTCCGGACAGGCTGTGCCGCGGACCGGCCGCGCGGACCGGTCGGGGGTCGCCGGCAGGTCAGGCGCTCGGCGCGTGCGCCTCGAGGAACTGGAACACCTCGGTCTGGTCGACCCCGGGGAACGTGCCGGTCGGCAGCGCTGCGAGCAACGAGGTGGGCGTGCGCGCGGCCGGCCACGAGGCATCCGCCCACCGCTCTGCGAGCCCGGCCGGCGCCTGGCAGCACGACGGGTCGGGGCAGCGTGAAACCGCACGATGCGGTGTCTCGCGCCCGCGGAACCACTTGACATGCTCGAACGGCACGCCGACCGAGACCGAGTACTCGCCCTCCTTCGCCTTCTCGATGCGCGAGGTGCACCAGAACGTGCCCGATGACGTGTCGGTGTACTGGTACCAGGGGCTGAAGCGGTCCTCGACGTCGAACACCGTGCGGGCGGTCCAGTTGCGGCACATCGTGGTGCCCTCGATCGCGCCCAACGCGTCGGACGGGAACCGCACGCGGTCGTTCTCGTAGGCCTTGATGATGGTGCCCGACTCGTGCACCTTCGTGAAGTGCACGGGGATGTCGAGACGTGCCGTCGCGACGTTCGTGAACCGGTGCGCGGCGGTCTCGTAGGACACGGCGAACGCGTCGCGGAGGTCCTCCATCGAGATGCGGCGCAGGTTCTTCGCCTCGGTGAGGAAGCGCACGGTCGCCTGCTCGGGCAGGAGGATCGCGGCGGTGAGATAGTTCGTCTCGATGCGCTGCCGCAGGAACTCGGCATAGTCGCGCGGCTCGTGGTGCCCGAGCAGGTGCGAGGCGAGCGCCTGCAGGATCGGCGAGCGGGAGTCCCGCGACGGCGACTGCGCCGTCGGCAGGTAGACGCGCCCGTTGCGCTTGTCGGTCACCGACCGGGTCGAGTGCGGCAGGTCGCCCACATAGTGCAGCGAGTAGCCGAGGTGCCCGGCCATGTCGGCGACGAGCTGGTGCGAGACCGGTCCGCCCGTGTGGCCGACGGCCTCGAGCAGCTCGGCCGCCTTGGCCTCGAGCTCGGGGTAGAAGTTGTCGCGTGCGCGCATCTCGGCGCGCAGCTGGGCGTTGGCGCGACGCGCCTCCTCGGGCGTCGCCGCCCGCTCGCGGTGCAGTCGGTCGATCTCCTGGTGCAGCGCGAGGATCGTCGTGAGCGTCTGGTCGCTCATGCCCTTCGCGACCCGGAACGACGGAAGGCCCAGCGCCGCGAAGACCGGCCCGCGCTGGGCGCGTTCGACGGCGATCTCGAGCGCCGCGCGTTCGGACGGGGCATCCGTCTTCAGCAGCTCGTCGGCGGTGGTGCCGAGGGCGAGGGCGATCGTGCGGAGCATCGACAGGCGCGGCTCGCGCTTGCCGTTCTCGATCGCGCTGACCTGCGACGGCGCCCGCTCGATGGCGGCGGCGAGCTCGCCGAGCGTCATGCCTCGTGCGGTGCGACGCTCGCGGATGCGGCGGCCGAGCGTGAGCGCGTCGACCTCGGTGGTCGGCTCGGCGCCGGACTCGAGGCCGATCTCGGGGCGCCCGGTGCGCTCGACCACGACCGCCTGGCCTCCAGCGCGGGAGGCGGCGACGACGGGGCGGGTGCTGCGATCGGCGGTGATCATCTTTCGATGGTCACACGGGCGAGCGGATGCCGCAAACAGAACTCTTGCCGAATTTCTGCCGCGATGGCGGAAACCCGCGCTGATCCGCGCCGACCGGTGGATTCGGAACGGGAAGAAGTTCGGAGATTCCGTCGCAGTGCAGGAGATGCCGCGGGCGAGGCGCCGGCACGCGGCATCCGCTCTGCTGTTCGGCACGGCGACGACGGCCTCAGGCCGTGGCCGGCGCGGCCTCGGCGCCGAGCATCTCGAGGTAGTGCGTGTTCGTCATCACGCCGAGCACCGTGCCGAACGGGTCGATGACCGAGGCGGTGACGAAGCCGGGGCCGTGCTCGGTGATCGGCAGCAGCGGGGTCGCGCCGAGCTCGAGGAGCCGGGCGAGCGCGCCTTCGAGGTCGTCGGTGTGCCAGTGGATGATCGTGCCGCCGGTTCCGGAGGTGAGGCCGGCCGGGCTGTAGCGACGGTCGATGAAGCCGAGCTCCTGCTGGTGGTCGCCGATGCGGAACTCGACGTAGGCGGCCGTGCCGTCGGGGCCGGAGCGGGTGAAGTACGGCTCGATGCCGAGCACCTCGGCATACCAGGCGGCCGCGGCGGCGGGGTCCTCGACGTAGCAGTTGACGGTGGCGATGCCTCGCAGCATGATGACTCCTTCGGTGTGGAGCGACCCGGTGCCGCCCTGATGAATCCATACTGCTCCCGATAAGTGCTCACCTTCTGACTACTTTTCTGAGGAGAATGGAGACATGCGCGCAGACCGCCTCGTGGCCACCCTCCTCCTCATGCAGGCGCGCGGTCGCGTCACTGCGGCCGAGCTCGCCGAAGAGCTCGAGATCTCGGTCGCCACGGCACGGCGCGACCTCGAGGCGCTCTCGGCGGCGGGCATCCCCGTGTACCCCCAGGCCGGTCGCGGCGGCGGTTGGCAGTTGCTCGGCGAGGGCCGCACCGACCTCAGCGGTTTCACGGCATCCGAGGCACGTGCGCTGTTCCTGACCCTCGGCCCGCGTGCCGGCGAGAGCGAGGCGTCGCGATCGGCGCTCCGCAAGGTGATGCGCGCCCTGCCCGAGACCTTCCGGGCCGAGGCCGAGGCGGCGGCGGAGTCCGTCATCGTCGAGGCCGGCGGCTGGGGCGCGTCCGCCGTGCGCCCGGCCGCGGTCGCCGTGCTCCAGGCGGCCGTGCTCGAGCGGCGCGCGGTGCGGTTCGACTACGCCGCCTGGGGCAAGCCCGCGCGCTCGCGCACCGCGCATCCGCTCGGGCTGATCGACAAGGGCGGCACGTGGTACCTCATCGCCGAGCCGGTGCCGGATGCCGCGGGCGGCCGTGCAGGGGCGCGGGCGACGGAAGCCGCGGGCGGCCGTGACGACCACGGGCGCGCGCCCGAGACATCCGCAACCGCGTTGCGCAGTTACCGCGTGGATCGCCTGACGGACGCCGAGGCGCTCGACGAGCGGTTCGACCCGCCGGTCGGCTTCGACCTCGATGCGGCGTGGGCGGAGCTCAGCGCCGACGTCGGGCGGGCCCGCACGCGCGCGACCGCGACGGTGCTGGTCGACGCGGCGGTGCTCGACGAGTTCCGTGGATGGGTCGGGGGAACCGAGCTCGTCGACGGCGTCGCGCCCGACCCGACCGGGCGGGTGCTCGTGCGCGTCACGGCGCCGAGCGAGGAGGCGCTGGCCAGGCGGCTCTGCGCGTGGATCGAGGGCGCCGAGGTCGTCGAGCCCGATGGCGTGCGCCGGCGGCTCGCCGCGTTCGGCGCCCGCCTCGTCGAGGCCTACGGCCCGTCGGTCACGGCCGGCTGACGCGGCCTCAGGCCGAGGTGTCCGAGCCGAGCAGCTCGTCGACGCTCACGACCTCGGCGTAGCTGTCGCCGAGGGCGGCCATGAACGCCGCATGCACCTGGGCGGCGGGCACGACCTCGTCGCCGAACGTCAGGTCGGGGGCCGCGCACGCGTCGTGCGCGACGGTCACCGAGTAGCCGCGGTCGGCCGCGGCGCGAACGGTCGCGTCGATGCACATGCTCGACATCATGCCGACGATCACGACGCCGTCGGTGTCGGCGCCGGCCGCGCGCAGGCGCTCGTCGAGGTCCGTCTCGAGGAACGAGTTCGGGTGCGCCTTGACGACGACGGGCTCGCCCTCGGCGGGTGCGACGAGCGGATGGATCTCGACGCCGGCGGTGCCGGGCGCGAAGAACGCGGCATCCGGGGCATCCCACACGTGCTGCACGTGCACGACCGGCTGGCCCGCCTCGCGGTGCGACGCGAGCAGGCGGGCTGCGGCCGCGGCGGCGGCCTCGGGGCCGACGAGCGGATGCGCGCCGCCAGGGAAGTAGTCGTTCTGGATGTCGATGATGAGCAGGGTGCGAGTCACGCGAGTCACGCTAGCCCAACGGCGGCCGGCGCGGCACCGTCGGAGCGGCGTCCGTCAGGGGGATGGCGCCCGCCCTAGGCTGGCCGCATCCCGACCGAGCGGAGGCCGCCAGTGACCGAGGTCGACACGGTGCCCGAGCTCAGCCGGTGGCGACGCACGATGGTCTCCGACGGCACGCTGGCGGTCGAGTGCCTCGAACGCGGCGACGGCCCGGGCGTCATCCTGCTGCCCGAGATCCCGGGCATCATGCCGGGCACGATCGCGCTCGGCGACCTGCTCGTCGAACAGGGGTTCACCGTCGTGATGCCGTCGCTCTTCGGCGTTCCGGGGCGACGGCCGGGCAAGCTCGGCCAGGCCGCGGCCGTGGCGAAGCTCTGCGTCATGGCGGAGTTCCGCGCGTTCTCGCTCGACCTCAGAGGACCGGTGACCGACTTCCTCCGCCTCGTGGCCGCCGAGCTCGCCGCGCGCACCCCCGGTCGCGGCGTCGGCATGGTCGGCATGTGCTTCACCGGGGGGTTCGCGATCGCGACGGCGGTGACGACCGACGACATCGCGGCCACCGTCGTGAGCCAACCCGCAGCCCCGTTCCCGGTGAGCCCCTCGCGGGCGAGGAGCATCGGCGTGCCCGCCGGCGAGCTCGAGCAGTATGCGGCATCCCGCATCGACCAGCCGGCGTGCGTGCTCGGGCTGCGCTTCTCGCGCGACCGCACGTCGGGCGACGCGAGACTCGTCGCCCTCGAGCGCCACCTCGGACGCGCCGCGCGGATCGTGCGCATCCCGTCGGGACGCGACAGCACCGACGGCACGCCCGGGAGCGCGCATTCCGTGCTCACGCGCGGCGTGCGCGAAGACCCGCCGAACCGCGCGTTCGAGGAGCGCGAGCACGTGTTCGCGTTCCTCCACGAGCGGCTCGGGCCGGCTGAGGCGCCTGGCTGAGGCGCCTGGCTGAGGCGTCCGACGGATCAGGCCGAAGCGGCACGCTCCCGCGAGGCGAGCACCTCGGGCACGTGCTGCTCGGCCCACTCCCGCATGGCCTGGATGGGCTCGAGCAGCGAGACCCCGAGCGGGGTGAGGGAGTACTCGACGCGCGGCGGCGAGTCCTGGAAGGCGCGACGGTCGATGAGCCCATCGTCCTCGAGCGCCCGCAGGGTCTCGGTGAGCACCTTGGGCGTCACGCGCCCGACCTGAGACTTCAGCTCCGTGAACCTGAGCGTTCCCGCACGCGCGAGCGCCAGGATCACGAGCATGGTCCAGCGCTCGCCGATGCGGCCGAACACGACGCGGCTCGGGCAGTCGGGGGCGAGCACGCTCCACTCGTCGGCGCCGATCTCCGCCGCGCCGATCTCCGCCGCGCCGATCTCCGCCGCGACGGTCGGCCCCGCGCCGGTCGCGCCGGCACTCGTGGCCGGCCCCTGCGATCCACCTTCGGATGTGACGGAGATGCGCATCGTGTGACTCCTGGTTTCGTCGGGGGAAGTTCCGTTGAAGATACCGGACGTCGATCCGTAGCGTGATCGGCATGACCATTCTCCTCACCGGTGCGACCGGTTACATCGGATCCGCCGTCCTCGACGCCCTCCTCGCCGACGGGCACGACGTGCTCGCCCTCGTCCGCAGCGACTCGGCGGCCGAACGCGTCGCCGAGCGCGGGGCGACCCCGCTCATCGGCGACGTGACGGATGTCGCGTGGTTCGCGCGCGTGCTCGCCGACACCGACGGCGCGATCCATGCTGCGGCGCCCGATGCCGACGCCGCCGCATTCAACGAGGCCGTCGTCGACGCCGCCGTGCAGGCGTACGCCGGAACCGGCAAGCGCTTCGTGCTCACGAGCGGGGTGTGGGAGTACGGCGACGGCGTGCTCGCCGACGACGACGCCCTCGCGCCGCCCGCGCTCGTCGCGTGGCGGGTGCCGATCGAGGAGCGGCTGCTCGCGTCGGGCATCGACGGGGTGATCGTGGCGCCCGGCATCGTCTACGGCCACGGCAAGGGCCTCCTGAGCCTCGTGACCGATGCCCCCGTGACCACGTCGGGCGAGCTCGTGCTGCTCGGCGACGGCGAGCAGCACTGGTCGTTCGTGCACGTCGACGACCTCGCGCAGCTCTACGTCGTGGCGCTCACGCACGCCGACGCGGCGGGTCGCGTGATCGCCTCCGACGGTGCGCCGCAGCGGGTGCGCGCGCTCGCCGAGGCGGCGGCCGCGGCATCCGGGGCCTCCGGAGTGGCGGCCGAAACCGCCGACGCGACGCGCGAACGGCTCGGCGCCGCGTTCGCCGACGCGCTGCTGCTCGACCAGTCGGCCGACGGGGCGAAGGCCCGCTCGCTGGGCTGGATCCCGGCGCGCGCGAGCGTGCTCGACGAGGTCGTGCCCGCGACCGCCTAGCGTCCCCGCCCGACTCCGCTCAGGCGCTCGCGAGGATCGACGCGCTGGCCCTGCATCACTCGTCGGATGCCGCGTACACGCGCTCGCCCTCGACGAAGGTCGCCAGCACCCGCGTGGCCCCGATCTGCGACGCCGGCCCGGCGAACGGGTCGCGGTCGAGCACGACGAGGTCGGCGTACTTGCCGACCTCGATCGTGCCGGTCACGTCGTCGAGGTGGTTCACGTACGCCGATCCCGCCGTGTAGGCGGTGAGCGAGGTGGCGAGGTCGATCGCCTGCTCGGGCAGGAACACGTCGAACGCTCCCTCCTCGTACCCGGGCGCGGCGACCCGGTTCACGGCCACGTGGATCGCCGCGAGCGGGTTCGGCGTCGAGACCGACCAGTCGCTGCCGGCCGCGAGCACCGCGCCGGAGCGCTGGAGGTCGCCGAACGGGTACTGCCAGGCGTCGCGCGGTGAGCCGAGGAACGGCAGCGTGAGTTCGACCATCTGCGGCTCGAGCGCGGCCCAGAGCGACTGCATGTTCGCCACGACGCCGAGCTCGCGGAACCGGCGGATGTCGTCGGGGTGCACCACCTGGATGTGCGCGATGTGGTGCCGGTGGTCGTTGCGGCCGTTCGCGGCGATCGCCTGCTCGACGGCGTCGAGGCATTCGCGCACGGCGCGGTCGCCGATGGCGTGGAAGTGCAGCTGGAACCCGAGGGCGTCGAGCTCAGCGGCGGCCGGCCCCAGCACGGCGGGGTCGACGAACGAGATGCCCGAGTTGTCGGTGAAATGGCCGTGCCCGTCGCAGTACGGCTCGAGCATCGCCGCGGTGTAGTTCTCGGCCACGCCGTCCTGCATGATCTTGATGCTCGTCGCGGCGAATCGGCCGGCCCGGTACTGCGCGCGCTTCTCGACGAGCTCGTCGATCTGCTCGAGGCCGCGCAGGCGGTCCCACCAGATCGCGCCCACGACGCGTCCGGTCAGCTTGCCCGACTCCGCGGCGCGCACGTAGGCGGGGCCGGGGTCGCCCGCGTCGCCGTACGTGCCGACGATCGCGTCCTGCCACGCGGTGATGCCGAACGAGTGCAGGTACTCCTGCCCGAGCAGCAGCGCCCGCTCGAGCTCCTCGTCTCTCGTGCGGGGCAGCAACCGGTTGACGAGGCCCATCGCGCCCTCGTGCAGGGTTCCGGACGGCGCGCCGGAGGCGTCACGTTCGATGCGGCCATCGCTCGGGTCGGGCGTGTCCCGGTCGATGCCCGCGAGCCTCAAGGCGGTCGAGTTCACCCAGGCGCCGTGCCCGTCGCGGTTCGGCAGGAACGCCGGGCGGTCGGGCACGACCAGGTCGAGGTCGGCCGCCGTGGGGGTGCCGCCCGGGAACGCCGACATCGACCAGCCGCCGCCGAGGATCCACTCGGCTTCCGGGTTCGCCGCCGCGTACGCGGCAATCTGCGCGAGGTACGCGTCGCGCGACTCGAGCTCGGCGAGGTTGCAGCGCATGAGGTCGAGCCCGCCCCACACCGGGTGCACGTGCGCATCCTGGAAGCCGGGCACGAGCATGCGCCCCGCGAGGTCGACGTGCTCGGTGCGTGGCCCGATGAGCTCGCGCACCTCGTCGTGCCCGACGGCGACGATGCGTCCGCCGGTCACCGCGACGGCGCTCGCGCGCGTTCGCTGCGTGGTCGCGGTGAAGACGGGGCCGCCGGAGAAGACGAGGTCGGCGTGGGTCATGGTGCTCCTTTCACGGCGCGCAGCACGCGCGCATGCGACATCCGGATGCCGCGTGGTGAGCCCGCTGCGCGCGGGCGTCGTGTTCGGTCGGTACGTCGGCGGATGCCTCAGCCGCCGCCCATCGTGCGCGCGATGTCGGCGGCCGAATCGCCGGCCCGCCGGAGCACGACGGCAACGAGGCCGAGGGCGATCAGCGTGAGCACGAGCATGATCGTCGACACCGCCGCGATCTCGGGGCGCAGGCCGCTGCGCAACGCGCTCAGCACGTACACGGGCCACGGCGTGGAGCCGGACACCGAGACGAACGCCGCGATGACGGTGTTGTCGAGGCTGAGCGTGAACGACAGCAGGAAGCCCGACAGCACGGCCGGCATGGCGAGCGGCAGCGTGACCTTGGCGAACGTGCGCACCGGCGTCGCGTACAGGTCGGCCGACGCCTCCTCGAGATTCGCCTCCTGGCCCACCAGCCGCGCCCGCACCAGGTACGACACGACCGCGACCGAGAACAGCGAATGGCCGATCACGAGCCGCACGATGCCGTCGTTGAAGATCGACATCCCGAGGTCCTGGCCGAGGAACACCATCCACGGCAGCAGGGCCACCGCGTCGACGATCTCGGGCGTCACCGAGACGAGCAGCAGCAGGCCCAGGAACCACCACACCCACTTGCCCGGATGCCGCGCCATCGCGATGCCCGCGAGCGTGCCGAGCAGCGTGGCCACGAGGGCGGCGATGAAGCCCGTCTGCACCGAGATCCACACGGCGTCGCGGATCGCGGGCTTCGCGAGCAGTGCGACGAACGAGTCGAACCCGAAGTGGTCCCACGAGACGAGCAGGCGCCCCACGTTGAACGACGAGACGATGATCACGAGGATCGGCGCGAACAGGAAGACGAGCACGAGCACGCCCCACACGTTGAACGCGACATCCGACCACGCCTTGCGGGCCCGCTGGACCGTTCGATCGGTCATGCGCCGACCTCCTCACGAATCGAAGCGGATGCCGCGGGCGCCGTCGTCGCGGTCGCAGCCGGCCCGATCACCAAGCGGTTTCGGGCCCGGAACGGCCACGAGACGAGCCACACGATGCCGGCGCCGACCGCCGCGCTCAGCAGGATCACGAAGATCAGCACGACCGCCATCGCCGAGCCGAGCGCCCAGTTCTGCGCGGTCTGGAACTGGCTCGCGACCAGCTGCCCGACCATGTTGCCCTTGGCGCCGCCCAACACGGTCGCCGTGATGTAGTCGCCCATGAGCGGGATGAACACGAGCAGGACGCCTGCGATCACGCCGGGTTGCGCGAGCGGCAGCGTGACGCGGAAGAAGGTCGCCCACTTGCCGGCACCCAGGTCCTTCGATGCCTCGCGAAGCGGGCCGTTGACCCGGTCGAATGCCACGAACAGCGGCAGGATCATGAGCGGCAGGTAGTTGTAGACCACGCCGAGCAGCACCGCGCCGCGGGTGTTCAGGATCGCGAGCGGCTCGAACCCGATCACCTGCAGTGCGGACGACAGCCAGCCGTCGGGCGAGAGGATCACCTGCCAGCCGATGGTGCGCACCAGGAAGTTGGTCCAGAACGGCACCATGACGAGCGCGACCAGCAGGCCGCGACGCGACGGCGGCGCCTTGACCGCCATCCAGTAGGCGACCGGCAGGCCGATGAGGAAGCACAGCACGGTGCCCGCCACGCCGACCCAGAGCGTGTTCAGGAACGTGGCGAAGAAGGCCGGGTCGAGCACCTCGGCGTACCGGTCGAACGAGAGCCGGTCGGTGGCCTGCGTCGCGAAGATGCTCGGCTTGTACCCGAAGCTGAACCACACGACCATGCCCACGGGGGCGATGAAGAAGACCAGCAGCCACGCCCACGCGGGCAGGGCCAGCAGGAATCCGGGGGATCGTCTACGCACCGGCGGCCGCCTTCATCTTGTTCCAGATCTGCACGATCCGTTCCTGCGCCTCGGTGAGCTCGCCCTCGTGCATCGTGGCGAGCTGCTCGCGCGTGAAGAACACGAGGTCGAGCATCGGCAGCCCGGCTTCCGCCGCGGCCTGCTCGGCGTCCTTCGCACCCGTGTGGTAGCCGATGTAGTCGAGTTCGTCGAGGGCGTTCTCGGGGGTGAGCACGTAGTTGATGAACGCGTGCGCGGCTTCGGGGTGCGGGGCGCCGGAGGGGATCGCCCAGTTGTCCATCCAGAGCTCGGTGGCCGGCGAGCCGAGCACGAACCTCCAACGGTCGGGGTCGGGGCTCTCGAGGATCCCGAGGCGCGCATCGCCGTTGTAGGACTGCATGAGCATCTGCGTCGCCTGCGGGATCGCGCCGCCGCCCGGGTACGGGTCGAACGCCGAGATGTGCGGGGCGAGCTCGTCGACGAGGAACTTCTCGGCCGCGTCGAGCTCCGCGTCGTCGGTCGTGGTCCACGGAATGCCGTTGGCCCAGAAGTACAGCCCCGTGAGCACGGCGGGGTCGTCGAGCACCGAGGTCTTGCCGCTCGCCTCGTTCTGCGCCGCGTCGATGAAGTCGTTCCAGTCCTTCAGCTCGCGGTCGATCAGGGTCACGTCGTAGACGAACCCGGTCGTGCCCCACGCCTTGCAGATCGAGTACTCGTTGTCGGGGTCCCATACGCGGCCGAGGAACGCGGGGTCGACGTACTCGATGTTCGGGATCAGGTCGCGATTGAGCTTGGACAGGAGTCCGTGCTCGGCCATCTGCGCGACGAACGTGCCGGTGGGCACGACGATGTCGTAGCCGCTCGTGCCGCGCGCGCCGACGAGCTTGGCGACCATCTCCTCGTTCGAGTTGAACGCGGAGAGCGACACCTTCGGACCGAGGTCGGCCGTGAAGGCGTCGAGCACGTCGGGGGCGTCGTAGTCGCCCCACGTGTAGATCGAGAGGCGGTCCTCGAGTGGGGCGCCGGATGCGCGGGTCGTCGTCGGCGAGCCGGTCGGGGCGCACGCGGCGAGGGCCGCGGTCGTGCCCGCCGCTGCGGCGAAGCTCAGGAAGCGGCGACGCGTGAGCTCGCGGCGGATCGTCTTCGCCGCGCCGGCCGGCGCGAGGATGCGGATGTCGGGTTCGGGTGCCATTCGGTGCTCCTGCTCCTGCTCGTGCTCAGGCCGTCGGGGGCGCGACGTAGCCGCCCGCGCTCGCCGCATCGTCGGACGGGAAGAGCAGCACGCTCTCGGCCCGCCACGAGCACTCCACCGGGTCGCCGACCGAGAGCTGCGGCGCGTCGGGCGATGGCCTGCGCACGATCAGGCTCTGGTCGTCGCCGAGCTGCACGAGGTACTGCATCGTCTCGCCCTGGTGCGAGACGCCGATCAAGGTGCCGCGAGCGGTGTTCACGGCACCGGATGCCGCGGCCGGGTCGATTGCGGAGATCTCGACGAACTCCGGGCGCACCGCCGCCTGCCCGCTACCGCCTTCGGGCAGCGCGGCCGTCGAGGCGCTCACCTTGGCGTGCGGCGCGTCGATCGACGAGCCGCCGTCGACGACCTCGCCCCGGAAGAAGTTCTGCTGGCCGACGAAGGCGGCGACGTAGGCCGAGGCAGGCCGTGCGTAGACCGTGTCGGCGTCGGCGAGCTGCTCGATGCGCCCGCTGCGCATGATCGCGATGCGGTCGCTCATCGACAGCGCCTCGCCCTGGTCGTGGGTGACGAACACGAACGTGATGCCGAGGCGGGACTGCAGCAGCTTCAGCTCGAGCTGCATCTCCTCGCGCAGTTGCCGGTCGAGTGCGCCGAGGGGCTCGTCGAGCAGCAGGACCGAGGGGCGGTTCACCAGCGCCCGTGCGAGCGCGACGCGCTGCTGCTGGCCGCCGGAGAGCTGCGTCGGCCTGCGGTCGGCGAAGCCGCGCATCTGCGCGAGGTCGAGGGCGTCGACGACGCGCTGGCGGATCTCCGACTTCGGCGTTCGGCGCTGCTGCAGCCCGTACGCGACGTTCTCGGCGACCGACAGGTGCGGGAACAGCGCGTACGCCTGGAACACCGTGTTCACATCGCGCCGATACGGCGGAACGCCGAGCACCGACCGACCGGAGACGCGGATGTCACCGGCATCCGGATGCTCGAAACCCGCGATCATGCGCAGGGTCGTGGTCTTGCCGCAGCCGGAGGGGCCGAGCAGCGAGATGAACTCGCCCGGCTGGATCGTGAGCGAGAGGCGGTCGACCGCGGTGGCGTCGCCGTACTGTTTCGTGACCGAGTCGATGACGACGGTTCCGGGTGCTTCGCCGTGAGGTGCTCCGACGCCGGGAGCCGTTCCGCCGCCGGCCTCGATCGTGGTTGCCGTGGTCATCTGATGACGCCTCCTGTTCACCCGCGCAGCATCGCGCCGGAGGGCCATTCAATCTCCGCGGTCGCCGCCGTGCAACGCTGCGGCACGGAATGAGACATTCCATCGGGTGCGGATGCCGCGCCCCGACAGTCCGTCTGGTCGGTCGGTTCGGTCGGTCGGTCGGGTCGATCAGGGGGCCGGGGCTCGGTCGCCGCGGAGCGATCCCGCGGCGACCGGGCCCCCGGCGACCGAACCCCCGGCGCCCCGCGGCCTCAGGCGCTGAGCGCCGCCGTCGGCGAGGTGCGCGCGGCTCGCGCCGCAGGAAGGGCCCCCGCGACCGCACCGACGACGACGGTCGCGGCCACGCCCGCGACGAGCACCCCGGCCGGCACCGAGACCAGCCAGCCGTTGGCCGCGGCGATGACCGCCGTGATCGCGTATCCGATCGCGGTGCCGGCGACCCCGCCCGAGAGCGCGAGCAGCATCGCCTCGATCAGGAACTGCGACCGGATGTGGCCCCTGGTCGCCCCGAGCGATCGTCGCAGGCCGATCTCCTGCCGGCGCTCGAGCACCGTGATCACCATCGTGTTCGCCACGCCGATGCCGCCGACGAGCAGGGCGATGGAGCCGACGCCCACGAGGAGGCCCGTGAACGCCTGGTCGATCGTGTTCTTCGCCGCGAGCGCGTCGGACGGACGGCTCACCTTCACCTGGTTCGGCGACTCCGGGTTGATCGTGGCCGGCAGGAGATCGCGCACCTGTCCGACGAGGTCGTCGGCCGAGCGCTCGTAGATCACCGTCGGCGACCCGTTGAACCCGAAGAGCTCGGCGGCGATCGGCCCGCCCATCATGGCGACGGAATCGAGTTCGGGGGCGAGCGGCGAACGCTCGAGGATCCCGGCGACCGTGAACGGCGTTCCGCCGATCTCGACGGTGCTGCCGATCGTGACGATGCCGAGCCGCTCGGCGGCCGTGTCGCCGAGCACGACGACCGGGAACCGCTCGGTGGCGCCGTTGAGCCACACGCCGGAGGCGAGCTCGGTGCCCGTCGTGGTCAGCAGGTCGAGATCGGCCGCGACGGCGGACAGCCCGCCCGTGGCGCCCGGATCGATGAGGGCGTTGCGGTACACGTTCACGTCGGCGAGCGTCGCGTGCCAGCTCGCCTGCTCGACGCCGTCGATGCGCCGCACGCGATCGATCGCATCGGCGGGCAGCTCCGATTCCGCGCCGAAGAAGTCCGAGCCCGCCGACGCGGTGAGCAGGTTCGTGCCGAGCGCGGCGAGCCTCTGCTTGACGAGCGCCTCGCTCGACGTCGAGATGCCGACGACGGCGATCATCGCGGCGATGCCGATCGCGATGCCGAGGGCCGAGAGCACCGCCCGCATCGGCCTCGCGCGCAGCCCGTGCAGGCCGAGCCCGAGCAGGTCCGTGGCGCGGAGACGGGAGCGCAGGCCGTTCACGAGCGGGCTCCGGCCATGACACCGGACGCGGCGCCCGAAGCGCCTCCGGTCCCGCTCGACAGCACGCCGTCGCGGATGCCGACGCGCCGAGGCATCCGCTCGGCCACCTGCGAGTCGTGGGTGATCACGACGACCGTGGTGCCCGCGGCGTTGAGCTCGGCGAGGATCGAGACGATCGCCTCGCCCGAGCGCGTGTCGAGCGCGCCCGTCGGCTCGTCGGCGAGGAGCAGCGCCGGTTCGCCCACGACGGCACGTGCGATCGCGACGCGCTGGCGCTCGCCGCCCGACAGCTCGTTCGGGCGGTGGCGGGCGCGGGCGGCGAGGCCCACGCGCTCGAGGGCGACGGCCGCTCGCGCCCGGCGCTCCGCCTTCGGCACCCCGGCGTACAGCAGACCGGTGGCGACGTTGTCGAGCGCGGTGACGCCCTCGGCGAGGTGGTACTGCTGGAAGACGAACCCGATGGTGTGCGCGCGGAGTCCGGAGAGCTCGGCGTCGTCCATCGTGCCGGTGTCGTATCCGTCGATCTCGATCTCGCCCGAGCTCGGCCGGTCGAGCGTGCCCATGAGGTTCAACAGCGTCGACTTGCCCGAGCCGCTCGGCCCGACGATCGCGAGCATCTCGCCGCGGTCGACGTCGAGGTCGGCGTGCGAGAGGGCGACGGTGGGCGGCGAGCCGTAGGTCCGCGACACTCCGCGCATCCGGATCAGCGGGGCGCTCATTCGGGCACCACGACCTCGTCGCCCGCCTCGAGCTCGCCGCCCGTGACCTCGACGAGTCCGTCGGCGAACAGGCCGAGCTCGACCGGAACGGTCTCCACGACGCCCTTCGCCACGACCTCGACGGCGAATCCGCCGCCCGTGCGTGCGAGCAGCGCGGTGACCGGAACGAGCAGGGCGTCCTCGCGACGCACGGCGGTGAGCTCGCCGTTCACGGCGACGTCGTCGAGTCCATCGGCTGCTGCCGGGTCGTCGATCGTGATCGTGAGGGGGAGCTTCAGCTTCTTCCCGCCCTGATCGTCGTCCTGCTCGACCGGTGCTCCGACGGCACTCACCTCTCCCGGCACCGTGGCGCCGCCGGGCAGCGTCAGCTGCACCGGCGTGCCGACCGGGGCGATCGGCTCGAGGTTCGGTGCGATGAACGCGGTCACGCGCTTCACCGTGTCCGAGACCGCGATGACGGAGGCCCCGGCACCGCCGCCGATCTGCGCCTTGTGCTGGGCGACGCGCACCGCGGCAGGAGCGAACACGATGCGGCCGGGCTCGATCGCGCCGGTCTCCTCGAGGCCGAGCGATTCCTGCCAGCGCTCGATCGCGGAGGCCGTCGAGCCGGCGAACTCCTCGTCGGGCTCTCGTTCGAAGAAGCCGAGCGCGGCGAGGTTCTGCTCGAGCTGCAGCACGTCGGGGCCGTCGTCCATGCCCTCGGCGAACCCGCGCCACATCGGCAGCGCACCGATGAGGAGCACCACCGGGTCGTCGTCGACGCGGAACAGCGTCGCGCCGCGGTCGAGCACGGCGCCGGTGTCGGGCAGCCAGGTGATCGTGCCGCCGAGGCTCGTGCCGAGCTCCTGCGGGGAACCGTAGCCGAGCCGCCCGTTCAGGCGCACCCGCTCGGTGAGGTCGCCGCGGGCGACCGGGGTCGTCGCGACGTCTGCAGCCGCGTTCGCCGCGTCGCGGTCGTCCTTCGAGGATGCCGGCAGCGTCACCGCGAGCACCGCGCCGGCGATGCCGAGCACGGCGATGCAGGCGCCGGCGATCAGCCACGGGGTGCGGCGGCGCCGACGGGCGGGCTGGGGCGCCGCGGCATCCGTCATCTGGTCCTCGGTCGGCGAGTGCTCGGTCATTCCTCGTCCATCGTCGGGAAGTCGGCCTGCTTGCCGCACTCGTCGGCGTCGACCGGATCGATCTCGTCAGCCGACATCGCCTCCGTCATGCCGGCCGCGCCGTCGGGCGAGATCTCCGGGTCGTCGAAGTCGTAGCCGCGTTCGCGCAGGCACGCGGAGAAGCGAAGCGAGGCCTCGTTCATCGCCTCCTGGTCGGGCTGGCCCGGCACCGGGGGCGGATCGCCCACCTTGTCGAAGCAGGTGCGCTCGGCTGCCGCCATCGCATCGAGGTCGATCTCGTCGGGGTCGACGGCGTCGCTCGAGTCGCTCGTGCCGCCGCTGCTCGAGGAGCCGTCGGCGCCGGTCGCCATCCCGATGTCGATGCCCTCGTCCTTCATGCAGGAGGTGAATTCGGCCGACCACTCCTCGTAGGCGGCATCCGAGTCGCCCGACTTCAGTTCGGCGGAGTCCGCTCCGTTCGGGGCGCAGGCGGTCAGTGCCAGGAGCAGGCCGATGCCGGCGATGGCGAGCCCGGTGCGGGCGCCGCGGGAGGTTCGTGAGGTCATGGGTGAGTCCTTTCGATCGCGCCGCGATGGGCGCAGGACCCAGCTCACTCCCGGCGCGGTTGCCGCGGGGTAAAGCGGAGACTTGACGATTTCCTTATGGTCGACGGGATTGACTGGGAGACTCGGATGCTGCAATCGAACGGAGTGGGACATGCGCGTGCTGATCGTCGAGGACGAGCCGTACCTCGCCGAGGCCGTGCGCGCCGGGCTGGCACTCGAGGCCATCGCAGCGGATGTCGCCGCCGACGGCGAAGCCGCCCTCTTCAGCATCGATGTCAACGACTACGACGTCGTGCTGCTCGACCGAGACCTGCCGGGCATGCACGGCGACGAGGTCTGCCGCATCCTCGCCGCCCGCGAGGAACGGCCCGCCGTCCTCATGCTCACCGCCGCCCGCAGGCTCGGAGACAAGGTCGGCGGCTTCGAGCTCGGTGCCGACGACTACCTCGCGAAGCCGTTCGAGTTCCCCGAGCTCGTGGCACGCGTGCGGGCGCTCGGCCGGCGCCGGTTCACCGCATTGCCGCCGCAGCTCGAGGCCGCCGGCGTCGTGCTCGATCCGTTCCGCCGCGAGGTCCTCCGCGACGGGAGGTTCGTGCACCTGACCCGGAAGGAGTTCTCGGTGCTCGAGGTGCTCATGCGCGCCGGCGGGGGAGTCGTGAGCGCCGAGACGCTGCTCGAGAAGGCGTGGGACGAGAATGCCAACCCGTTCACGAACTCGGTGAAGGTGACGATCTCGACGCTCCGGCGCAAGCTCGGCGAGCCGTGGATGATTCGCACCGTGCCGGGCGCGGGCTACGCGATCGATGCTGCCGATGACTGAGCCCGGGACATCCGTTCCCCGCACCTACCGGCTGACCGTGCGAGCGCGTCTCGCGGTGACGTACGCGGTGCTGCTGACCGTCGCCGGCGCCGTGCTGCTCGCGATCGTCGCGTTCGTCATCGGCCTCGTGCCGAGCTACGAGTTCGCCGAACCGGCCGCCACGACGACGACGGCGACCGAGGTGACGCCCACCGATGCGATCCCCGCCCAGTCGACGCCCCCGTCCGACTCGCCGGAGGTCGCCTACGACCCCGGGCTGCTCGCCTCGACGGCGAGCGAGGCGGCGGTGGTCGTGAGTTCGCGTTCCGACATCCTGCAGCTGCTGCTCTGGGTGTCCGTCGGGGCGCTCGTGCTGCTCGCCGCGGGCGGCGCATGGGCGGGCTGGTTCGTCGCCGGTCGCATGCTCCGGCCGCTGCAGGAGGTCAACGAGGCAGCGCATCGAGCTGCGCGCGGCCACCTCGACCACCGCATCGCGCTCGCCGGACCGCGTGACGAGATCACCGACCTCGCCGACACCTTCGACGGCATGCTCGACTCGCTCGAGCGCTCGGCGAACGCCGATCGCCGCTTCGCCGCGAACGCCTCGCACGAGTTGCGAACGCCGCTCGCCACGACGCGCACGATGCTCGACGTGGCCTTGAGCTCGCAGGCCGCCGGCGACGTGCAACTGCTCGAACGGCTGCGGGAGATGAACGAGCGCAGCATCGCGACCGTCGAGGCGCTGCTCGACCTCTCGGAGCTCGAGTCGACCGACGCCGGCGTGTTCGGCCCCGTGGATCTCGCCGCGCTCGCGGCCTCCGTCGTCGATGAGTCGCGTGTCGAGGCCGAGGAGGCGGGGGTGCGCCTGACGGCGTCGGCGTCGGCTGCGCCGGTGCTCGTCGAGGGCGATGAGGTGCTGCTGCGCCAGCTCGTCGTGAACCTCGTGCAGAACGCGATCCGCCACAACGAGCCGGGCGGTTTCGTGACCGTGACGACGGATGCCGCGGGGCCGCTGCCGATCCTCGAGGTCGCGAACAGCGGGGCCGAGCTCGATGCCGCGACCGTCGCCGAGCTCACCGCGCCGTTCCATCGCGGACGCGGGCGCACCAGTGCCGCCGCCCAGCGAGGCCGGGGTCTCGGCCTGTCGATCGTCGCGGCGATCGCCGAGCGCCACGGGGCCGGCCTGCACCTGGTGCCCCGAGCGGACGGCGGGCTCCGCGTCGCCGTGCGGTTCCCGCGTGACGCCGTCGCTCAGGCGAAGTCGAAGACGGGCGGGAACACCAGCACCAGCACGGCCGCCCAGGCGAGGTAGACCGGAAGGTACCCCGTCTGCCAGCGCTCGAGTCGGTCGAACGGCTCGCGCCCGCGAAGGAATCCGAGCTGCAGCCAGGCGGCCCAGGCGAGGTTCACGAGCAGGATCAGGTTGAGCCCGAGCGATGCGGTCTTGTTCGGGCTGAAGCCGAACTCACCCGTGCGCCCGACCATCGCGACGAGCACGAACACGTCGACCACGAGCGCCGCGACGAGCATCACGAGCTGGATGCGGTCGAACCATCCGGGCCGTTGCAGCGGATCGCGCGACGAGTACGAGTAGACGAGCAGCCCGAGCACCACGACGAGCACGAGGTCGAACGCGATGAGGAGCTCGCGGTCGGCGTCGACGATGTTCCACTGCAGCACCGCGGCCACGACGAGGGCGATCAGCATGATCGTGAAGAGCGGGGTGAAGACCTTCGTGAGCACGGGCGCGATGTTCTCGATCACGCGCTGCTTGGCGTCGACGAGCCAGGCTGCGACGAGCACGGCCCCCGGGATCGCGCACGGCAGCACCCATTGGCCGAAGAACCACGCGACGTCGACGTCGATCGTCGAGAACACGCCGATCGTGAGCGCCGACAGGGCCCCGCCGACGAGGGCGATGAGCACGTAGTACACGAGCCACTCGCCGCTGAACCGCACGAAGTCCATGCGGGCATCACTGCTGCGCCACCGGCCGGCCGAGTAGACCACGCCCGTCATGAGCCAGAGGGCGACGGCGGCGCCGAGGGACGCGAGCAGTTCGGTGTCGGCGACCGCGCCGCCGAACGCCTGCACAGCGCTCAGGGAGGCCCACGGGAAGACGTTCAGCACCACGCCCACGAGCACGAACGTGCCCGCGACGGCCAGCACCGCGGCCATCGGCGGACGGTGACGCCACACGAACCACGCGGCGAGGAACGGCAGCACGAGCAGCGTGGCGTTCCGCAGGAAGAACGCGGGGTCGGCTCCGACGAGCGTCGCCGACGTGACGACGAGGCCGGCACCGACGCCCAGCGCGAGCGCGACGGCGAGCCCGTTCGCGCGCTTCCAGAACGGCGCGCGCCCGCCTGCGGCATCCGCTCGGTCGAGGGCGTCGGATGTCGCCGCGCGCGCGCCGGGGTCCGCTGCGCCGGGCTCGGCCTCGCCGTCGAGCACGAGCTGCTTCCACAGCCGTTCGGAGTGCACGCGGGCGTACTCGTGCGAGAGTTCGTCGACCGCGCCGAGGCGCTTCACCGCAACGAGGAAGGCCTCGTCGTCGTGGAGTCCGACCTCGCGCAGCGCGTCGACGCGGTCGAGCAGGTGGCTCTCGAGCTCGTCGAGGTCGGCGCGGTTCACGGCGTCGTGACGCTGCATCCACGCGCGCCAGGAGGCGACGAGTGCGCCGAGCTCGTCGGGGGCGCCTGGCCCGTGGCCGCCGGCCGGAGTCGGGGCCGCCGGGCGCGGGGTCTCGGGCGCCATGTCAGACCTCCCCGAAGGCCAGGCGCATGCGCGGGCCGCCGTCGTCGGGCCAGACCTTGCTCAGCACCTCGCCGACGACCGACCACTGACGGCGCTGCTCGGTGAGCACGCCGGCGCCCTGCTCGGTCAGACGGTAGTGCTTGCGGGGGCGGCCGGTGTCGGACTGGCGCCACTCGGCGTGCACATGGCCGAGCCGCTCGAGGCGGTGCAGCAGGGGGTAGAGCATGCCGTCGCTCCATTCGAGCTCGCCGCCCGAGAGCGCGGTGATGCGTTGGAGGATCGCGTAGCCGTACGACTCGCCCTCGGCCAGGATGCCGAGCACGACCGGGGTCGCGGCCGCCGCGACGAGGTCTTTGCCGATGCGCATGGGTGACTCATCTCGCTTCATACCTTGCAGCTCAAGGTATCTGGATCAGCAATATACCTCGCAGTGCGAGGTATCGCCACCCGACCGGGCGGCGAACATTCCGCGGCGCAGAACTTCCGCGGAAGTTCACCCCCCGAATCGACGGTCGGGGTGGCCCGACCGACCGCAGAGTGGATGCACAGCCACCCCGGACGGCGCCGAAGCAGACGCCGAACGGAGCACCACGAGACATCCGCCCGCTTCACCGAAGCGGTACCGAGCGGTACCGAGCCGCACCGAAGCAGCACCGAAGGAGCACGACGATGAGCACCAACCGACCCGGCGACCAGATCCAGACCGCAGCCGAGCTGCAGCTCGAGTGGGACGCGAACCCGCGTTGGGAGGGCGTCAGCCGCGACTACACCGCCGAGGACGTCGTCGCCCTGCGCGGCCCGGTGCGCGAGGAGCGCACGCTCGCCAAGCGCGGCGCCGAGCGCCTGTGGGACGACATCCGGAAGAACACCGGCACCGCCTTCGCACCCATGGAGCAGCCCGAGTGGTCGGCCGCGCTCGGCGCCCTCACCGGCAACCAGGCCGTGCAGCAGGTGCGCGCCGGCCTCAAGGCGATCTACCTGAGCGGCTGGCAGGTCGCGGCCGACGCGAACCTCAGCGGCCAGACCTACCCCGACCAGTCGCTCTACCCCGCGAACTCGGTGCCGGCCGTCGTGCGCCGCATCAACAACGCGCTGCTGCGCACCGGCCAGATCGAGCAGGGCACCGAGGCCCAGACCGGCATCACCGACTGGATGGCGCCGATCGTCGCCGACGCCGAGGCCGGCTTCGGCGGCCCGCTGAACGCCTACGAGCTCATGCACCAGATGATCGAGGCCGGCGCCGCGGGCGTGCACTGGGAGGACCAGCTCGCCAGCGAGAAGAAGTGCGGCCACATGGGCGGCAAGGTGCTGATCCCGACGAGCCAGCACATCCGCACGATCAACGCGGCCCGTCTGGCGGCGGATGTCGCGGGCGTGCCGTCGATCATCATCGCCCGCACCGACGCGCTCGCCGCGACCCTGCTCACGAGCGACCACGACGAGCGCGACAAGCCGTTCGTGACGGGTGAGCGCACCGCGGAGGGCTTCTACGAGGTGCAGAACGGCATCGAGCCGGTCATCGCCCGTGGCCTCGCGTACGCCGAGTACGCCGACCTGCTCTGGGTCGAGTCGGCCGAGCCCGACCTCGACCTCGCGCGTCGATTCGCCGAGGCCGTGCACGCGAAGTTCCCGGGCAAGCGCCTGAGCTACAACTGCTCGCCCTCGTTCAACTGGAAACGCCACCTCGACGACGACCAGATCGCGAAGTTCCAGCGCGAGCTCGCCTCGATGGGCTACGCGTTCCAGTTCATCACCCTCGCGGGCTTCCACGCCCTCAACCACTCCATGTTCACGCTCGCGAAGGACTACAACGAGCGGCACATGAGCGCATACGTCGAACTCCAGGAGGCGGAATTCGCCTCGGAGGCATCCGGGTACACCGCCACGCGCCACCAGCGCGAGGTCGGCACCGGCTACTTCGACCAGATCGCCACGGCGCTGAACCCCAACAGCGCGACGCTCGCCCTCGTCGGATCGACCGAGGAAGACCAGTTCGCTCACTGACCCTCTCGCCGGTCGAGTAGGCGCCCGCGCCGTATCGAGACCACACGCAGGGTCTCGATACGCGCTCCGCGCTACTCGACCGCCGAACCGAAGGAGACATCATCATGAACACGACCCCGACCATGACCCTCGAGCGCGAGCGAGCGGATGCCGCATCCGCACGTCGCCCCGAACCGAAGCCCGCGACCGGCAGCTTCCAGACCGTCGAGCCCCGCCTCGAGGTCGCGCCGGCCGGCGCGACCGGCGGCGAGCTCGTCGCCCGCTACGGCGAGATCCTCACGCCGGAGGCGCTCGCGTTCCTCGCCGCGCTGCACGATCGGTTCGCCGGAACGCGTCACGAGCTGCTCGCCGAGCGCCTGCAGACCCGCGTCGATGCCGCGAACGGACGCGACCCGCGCTTCATGCCCGAGACGGCATGGATCCGCGACGACTCGGCATGGCGCGTCGCGGGCCCCGGCCCCGGCCTCGAGGACCGTCGTGTCGAGATCACCGGCCCGACCGATCGCAAGATGGCGATCAACGCGTTGAACTCGGGCGCGAAGGTCTGGCTCGCCGACCAGGAGGATGCCACGAGCCCCACCTGGACGAACGTCATCGAGGGCCAGCTGACCCTGTTCGACTTCCTGCGCGGCGACCTCGAGTACACGAGCCCCGAGGGCAAGGCGTACCGGGTCACGGCCGAGCAGACCCCGACGATCGTGATGCGCCCGCGCGGCTGGCACCTCGTCGAGAAGCACCTGACGTTCCACGACCGGGCGGGGCGCGCCATGGCCGCGTCGGGGTCGCTCGTGGACTTCGGGCTGTACTTCTTCCACAACGCGCAGGCGCTCATCGCGGCCGGTCGCGGGCCGTACTTCTACCTGCCGAAGCTCGAGTCGCACCGCGAGGCGAAGCTCTGGAACGACATCTTCGTCTTCGCGCAGCGCGAGCTCGGCATCCCGCAGGGCACGATCCGCGCGACCGTGCTCATCGAGACGATCCAGGCCGCGTTCCAGATGGACGAGATCCTCTACGAGCTGCGCGAGCACTGCGCGGGCCTCAACGCCGGCCGCTGGGACTACATCTTCTCGATCGTGAAAACGTTCCGCTCGCGCGGCCGCCGCTGGGTCTTCCCCGACCGCAAGGCGATCACCATGACGGTGCCGTTCATGCGGGCCTACACCGAACTGCTCGTGCAGACGTGCCACAAGCGCGGGGCACATGCGATCGGCGGCATGAGCGCGTTCATCCCGAACCGCCGCGACCCCGAGGTCACCGAGCGGGCACTCGCCGCCGTGACGGCCGACAAGCGGCGTGAGGCCGGCGACGGCTTCGACGGCACCTGGGTCGCGCACCCCGACCTGATCCCCACCGCCCGTGCGGAGTTCGACGCCGTGCTCGGCGACCGGCCGAACCAGGTCGACCGCCTGCGCGACGACGTCGAGGTGACGGCAGCCGACCTGCTCGACATCCCCTCGATCGGCGGAGAGGTGACCGAGGCCGGCGTGCGCGACAACGTCTCGATCGCCATCCGCTACATCGAGTCGTGGCTGCGCGGCACGGGTGCCGCGGCCATCGACAACCTCATGGAGGATGCCGCGACGGCAGAGATCTCGCGCTCGCAGATCTGGCAGTGGCTCGACAACAACACCGTCACCGCCGAGGGCACGCGCATCGACCAGACGTCGATCGTGCGCCTCATGGCCGAGGCCGTCGCGGCCCTGCCGCGGTTCGAGGGCGACCGGTTCGACGACGCGATCTCGGTGTTCCGCACCGTGGCGCTCGAGCCCGAGTTCCCGACGTTCCTCACGGTGGGGGCGTACGCCAGGTTCCTCTGACACCGGCAGCCCGAGTCTCGATGGGCCGCGTCGACCGCATCCGGCGATCCCGGAAGGTGCAACGGTCGGCGCGGCCCTCTCTCGGCACCGGTCAGGGGGCGGGTTCAGTCGGGTTCCGGCCGTGTCGCAACCGGCTGTTATGCTGACGCCCGCTCAGACCGCGGTAGCGTCGGCTACTCGTCCCCACACCCCTGGAGTCCCATGCCATCGCTGCGTTCCACCGCCTTCGCCCCCGCAGTCCTCGCGGTCCTCCTCCTGTCGGGTTGCGCCGCCGGGGCGACGACGGCGGCCGAGACCGGCGAGCCCGCGCCGAAGCCGACCGAGGCGGCCGAGGCGCCGGCGACCGCGCCGGCGGAGGGCGCGACCGAGCAGAGCGTCGAGGAGGCGTGCGCGTTGCTCGCGACGGGGGTGCAGCCCTTCGTGGAGATGTCGTCCGACGGCCAGGACGCGACGGCGAAGGCGGCGCAGGATCCGCAGGGAACGATCGCCAAGATCCGGGGCGTCGCCGACACGTTCTCGGCGAGCGTGGATCAGGTGACGAACCCCGAGGTCCTACCGGTCGCCACCACCGCGAGTGCCGCACTGGACTCGTACGCCGATGCCCTCGACGCGATCATCGCCGACCCGCTCAACGCGGATGTCGCGGGGGTGGCGCAGGAGCAGGCGCAGTCCATCGGCCAGGCCTTCTCGGCGATCGGCGACGTCTGCAGCTGACCGGCGCATCGCGCGAGATGCTCGGAGAGCCCCGCGCCGTCACACGAGCGTGGCGACATCCGTCGGCCGCCTGCGAGAATGGCGAATCGTGACCCGAACCACGATTCGCCAGGCCAGGCCGACGGATGCCGCGGCGCTCGCCGAGCTCGCAGCCGAGACGTTCCCGCTCGCCTGCCCGCCCTCGACCACCGCCGAGGCGATCGCCGAGTTCATCGCCGCGAACTTCACGGTCGAGCGCTTCACTGAATACCTGGCCGACGCGGACCGGATCCTCGTCGTCGCCGAGGCCGGCATCGTCGACGACGACTCGGGCACGGGCGAACTCGTCGGCTACACGATGCTCATCGCGGGCGATCCGACCGATGCGGATGTCGCGGCCGCCGTCACGACGCGGCCCACCATCGAGCTCAGCAAGTTCTACACACGCAAGGTGCTGCACGGAACGGGCTCGGTCGCCGGGCCGCTCATGACCGGCACGCTCGAGGCCGCCGAGGCGACCGGTGTCGCCGCCGTCTGGCTGGGCGTCAACGAGGAGAACGAGCGGGCGATCCGCTTCTACGAGAAGCACGGGTTCGTGAAGTCGGGCCGCAAGCACTTCCGGCTCGGCGACCGCGACGAGGACGACTGGGTGCTCGTGCGCCCGGCGGCCGCGACCCCCGCCTAGCCCTCGGCGCGGGCACCGCGCACGACCCGGTACGCCGCCAGGGCGGCCTCGCGGGACTCGCCGAGATCCACGATCGGCTCGGGGTACTCCTCGGAGTCGACCTCTGGCACCCACCGCCGCACGTACGCCCCGTCGCGGTCGAACTTCGTCGCCTGCAGCAGTGGATTGAACACGCGGAAGTAGGGCGCGGCATCCGCCCCTGAACCGGCGACCCACTGCCAGTTGAACGGGTTCGAGGCGGCGTCGGCGTCGACGAGCGTGTCCCAGAACCACTGCTCGCCCCTGCGCCAGTCGATGAGCAGGTTCTTCGTGAGGAACGACGCCGTGACCATGCGCGCCCGGTTGTGCATGCTGCCGGTGCGCCAGAGCTCGCGCATGCCCGCGTCGACGAGCGGCACGCCCGTGCGACCCTGCTCCCACGCCCGCAGTGCCGAGGGGTGCAGCCGCGGCCACGGGAACGCGTCGAACTCGGATCGCCAGTTGCGGGTCGCGAGGTCGGGGGCGTGGAACAGCACGTGCCAGGCGAACTCGCGCCAGCCGAGCTCGGCGAGGAACCGCCCGCGGCTGCTCGCCTCGCCCCGAGGGTCGGCGGAACGGCGCTCGCGCACCGCGTTCCAGACCTCGAACGGGCTGATCTCGCCCCAGCGCAGGTGCGGCGAGAGGCGAGAGGTCGCATCGATCGCCGGGCGGTCGCGATCGTCGTCGTAGTCGCCGAGCCGCTCGTCGAGGAACGTCGCGAGCCGGTCGTGCGCGGCGGCCGAGCCCGGGGTCCAGGTCTCGCGGAGGCCCGCCGCCCAGTCGGGGCCGGTCGGCAACAGCTGCCATGACGCGAGGTCGTCGGTCGCGACATCCGCTCGTTGGCGACCTCCGCTTTCGCGGCCCCGGGCGTCGAGGCGCTCAGGAGCGGGCAGCGGATGCCGCGGCTCGGGCGCCGCGAGGCAGGCGCGCCAGAACGGGGTGAACACCGAGTAGGGCGTGCCCTGCCCGGTGCGGATCGTCCACGGCTCGAACAGGAGGTTCGCGTTGAAGCTGCGCACCTCGAGTCCGTCGTCGGTGAGGGCGCTCTTCAGCTCGGTGTCGAGTTCGCGCTCGGGGCCGCCGTAGCGGCGGTTCCAGAAGACGGCATCGGCGCCGGTCTCGTCGACGAGCGAGCGGATGACGCGGCCGGCCGGCCCGCGGCGCAGCACGAGCGTGGCGTCGAGGGCGTCGAGGTCGGCGCGCAGGGCCTCGAGCGAGCCGTGCAGCCACCACCGGGCGGCCCCGCCGAGCGGGCGGATGCCCGGGGACTCCTCGTCGAGCACGAACACGCAGACGACGGGCGCGCCGCGTTCGGCGGCCGCCGCGAGCGCCGGGTGGTCTCCGACCCGCAGGTCGTCGCGGAACCACACGATCGTCGGGGCAGCGGGCATGCGCCCGACGATACCGGGCGCGCCTGCGCACGGCGCCGAGAGGACGGGATTCGGCCGTGCGTGCGCGGCCCGCACCGCCGAATCCCGTCTGCTCGAGCGGGCGCCCGGGTCAGGCGGTCACACGTTCGGCCCGACTCGCCGCCGACCGCGCGAGCGCCCAGGTGCCGAGTCCCGACGCGAGGAAGACCACCGCCAGGATCGCCCACCCGGCCAGGCCCATGTTGATCGCCGTGGCCGTGACCACGGCGGGCGCGAGCGTCGCGCCGATCGAGTAGCCCATCGAGTACACGCCCTGGTAGGTGCCCGCCTGCACGGGGTCGGCGAGCTCGAAGCTGAGCCCCCAGCCGCCGGCCTGCGAGAGCACCTCGGCGAACGCGTGCGTGATCGAGGCGAGCACGATGAACACGACCGAGAACCACACCGGGAGGCCCGCGGCCGCGGCGTAGACGAGGCAGGTCGCCGCCATGAGCCACGCGGCGATCGCCGACACGCGTCCCGCCCGGCGCAGGTCGTGGGTGCCGCGCGAGAGCGGCACCTGGAACAGTACGACGATGGTCGTGTTGATGATCAGCACCGCAGACACGAGCACGGCCGAGGCGTCCGTCTCGTGCGCGATCCACAACGGCACGCCGATCTCGGCGACGCCGAACTGCATGCCGAAGATCGCACTGAGTCCGGTGAGGGCGAGGTACCGGGGGTCGCGCCACGGCGAGTGCGCGAAGCGGCCGCCACGACGACGAGCAGCGCGAGCGGATGCCGCCGGGCGGGCGGCGTTCGAACCGCGGCCGTCCGCGGCATCCGCCCGACCTGCAGCATCGCCGTCGCCCTCGGCGTCGTCGCCCTCGTCGCCGACCCCGTCGCCCGTCGCCGCCGCTTCGACGGCACCGGTGACCGGCGGCGCAGCGCGTGGCGCGTCGACGCTCGCGGGAAGCTTCACGAGCCGCACCAGGGCGAGCAGGTAGAGTGCGCCCGCGGCGACGAGCAGGATCCGATAGGCCTCCGCTGTGCCGATCGCGAGGGCCAGCGCCCCGAGCCCCGAGCCGACGGCGATCGACACGTTCGTGACCGTGCGCAGCACCGCCCGGGCGTGCACGCGCTGCTCGGGCTCGAAGGCCCGCGCGAGGATCGCCATGCGCGTGGAGTTCGCACCCTGGCCGAAGGCCCCGACGACCACCGCGACCACGAGTGCCGACACGAAGTCGCCGGTCGCGGCGTAGCAGAGCAGTCCGAGGCCCTCGAGCGTGGTGAACACGAGCAGCACGCGACGTGCGCTCATGCGGTCGGCCAGCCATCCGCCCGCGAGCGACGCGACGATGCCGGCCGCGCTGGCCGCGCCGAGCACGATCGCGATCTCGTGTGCGGGCAGCCCCACGATGAGCGTGAAGTAGAGCACCGTGATGGTGATGAAGATGCCGCGTCCGACGCGGCTGATGAGGGTCGCCGTCACGAGGATCCCGAGCACCGGGTCGGAGACGGATGCCGCGATGCGCGTGGCGAGCCCCGGCTTGCCCGTGCCGCCGGATCGCCCCGCCGGCCCCGCCTTCGCCGCGGCATCCGCCTCGTCGACGCTCGTGGCGGCGGCCTCGAGGTCGGGTTCGATGACAGGGAGTGACGAGGTGTCTGGACTGGAGGTAGGGCTCACAGGAACGATCCTGCAGACTGCGGTGGCCTCGTGAAATCGATGTAGCGTAGTGCTACATGTTGCGGTACGTGCTGAACGAGGACGACGTCGGGGCCGTGCGCTTCGCGCTGTCGCCGCTGTGCGAACTCGGGCTGTCGTTGCGCGCCATCCGGGAGCCGGCGAGGTTCCCGTTGCAGCTCGGCTGGCTGCGCCGCACCGAGGAGGCCCGCGACCGGCTCGACATGCGCGTGCTCGGGGCGCTCATCGACGAGCGCATGTGGACGCCCGACTTCCTGAACCCCCGCCCCGCCTCGCCGCTCACCCGCCTCGAAGACGAGTTCCGCGTGCTCGCCGCGACGCCGCCCGACGTGTTCCGCAGCGATCTCGTCGCCGTGCACGGGTTCGTGCCCGACGTGCTCGCCGGGTCGACGAGCCAGGCGCTGCGCCGCATCATCCGCGCGCTGCGACAGCTCTGGGAGACCTGCTTCGAGCCGTACTGGCCGCGCATGCGGGCGGTGCTCGAGGCCGACGTCGTCTACCGCGGGCGCCAGATCGCGCAGGCCGGCGTCGCGAGCATGCTGAACGGCCTCTCGCCGCGCATCGCCTACGACCACGGCGTGGTCTCGGTGCGGCTGGCCGACCCGAACGACCGCACGATCGCGATCGACGGCAACGGCCTCACCCTCATGCCCACGATGTTCACGCGCCGCGCCTCGGCGCCCGTCGGAGACGGCCCGCCGATGATCCTCTACTCCGCCAGGGGACAGGGCGCCCTCTGGGAGGCCGAGCCGGTCGCCAATCCCGCAGCCGTGGCCGCCGTGCTCGGCGAGGCGCGCGCGAGTCTGCTCGCCGCCCTCGGCGACCCCGCGTCATCCACCGAGCTCGGCGTGCGCTTCGGCGTCAGCGCCTCTGCCGTGAACCAGCACCTGCGCGTGCTCCGCGACGCGGGCCTGCTCGTCAGCACCCGCTACGGCCGCAGCGTGCTCTACCTGCGCAGCGAACTCGGCTCGGCCCTGCTCGAGTCGCGCTCGGGCTGAGGCCGGTGTCGGGCCGATGCTCCTGCCCGACACCTCGTCGCCGGAGGTCGTGGAATCGGCCGCGCCGACCCGCGCGGTCGTCAGCTCTCGGGGTCGTACATGAACTCCCGCACCTCCTGCGCGCAGCGGCAGGCGGTCGCGATCCTGGCGGCCCACTCGAGGGCGGCCTCGCGGGTGGGGAGGTCCAGCACGGTGAAGCCGCCGTCGAACTGCCTGGTCTGCGGATACGTGCCCTCGGTGACCGTTCCATCGCCGTCGACCATGACCGGCGCAACGCCCTCGTCGATGGCGCCCCCGAACACCCAGACGCCGGCGTCCTTCGCGTGCTGCACGACCGCGTGCGCGGCGTCCGCCACAGCCGGCAGCTCGCCGGCGGAGACGATCATGGCGCTGCTCGGGAACGAGATCAGGTACTTCGTCATCGTGCTGACTCCTCGTCGTTCATCGGTTCGAGCCGCCCTCCGCCAACCAGGCGCGGATGACGGTGACGATCGCATCGCGCCCGCCGGCGAGTTCGTCGGCGGGCGGCAGCGTGAGGCTGGCCCGGATGTCGGAGTGCCAGGTCAGCAGCCCCGCCGGGTCGCCCCCGAAGGTCGACACGGCGCCCTTGTCTTCTGCACGCTCGGTGCCGAAATGCAGGATCAGCCGAACCGGGCCCCTGCCTGCGGCGTTGATCGTCAGCCGATCGATGCCGCCGAGCGTGTAGCTGGGCGAGTTCCACTTCACGATCTCGACGAGACCGGGCTCAGCCTCGCGCACGAGCGCCCGCAGCGCGTCGATGTCGGCTCGGCGCTCGGGCGACTGGGCGGCGAGAAACCCGTCGACCGTTTCGAATCGCGTGGGCATGCGGCGATGCTAGCGCTCGTCGAACTCGCGCCGCAGGTACTTCGGCGCCTGCAGGCGCCATCCCTCGGTCACGAGTTCGGCGAGGTGGTCGAGGTCGACGTCGGCCATGCGGAACGCGATCTTCGGCTCGCCCCACGGGGTCGTCGTGCGCAGGAACACGTCGGGCGCCATCTGCACGAGCGCGAGCGCGTCGACCGGGTCGGCGACCTTGACACCGACGACGAGCTCGGCCGCGACGATCGCGCGCACGTCGTCGGGGATGCTCGGCCAGGGGTGGCACTCCCACACGTAGAGCTTGTTGCGCACGAACCACGCGGCGCCGCCGGTGGTCGCGCGCTCCTCACTGCCTGGGAGCGTCTCGGCCGTGCGGCGCAGGTCGTCGAGGGTGGCCACGAGGGCGAGCATACGCAGCGCCACCGACACCCACCCACCCTTCCCTTTTCAGGACCACACCGGTCATACGTGCAATATGCAGCCATGACCGATGTGGTCCTGAAAAGGTGAACCGGAGCGCACGTCGGATGCCGCGGCATCCGCTCGCTCGAACCGAAGCCCTACTCGGGGTCGGGCGCGACGCGCAGCACGACCTTGCCGCGCACGTGCCCGCCTTCGACGAGGCGGTGCGCCTCGGCGCCGCGTTCGAGCGGCAGCTCGCGGTCGACGTGCACGCGCAGGGCGCCGTCGTCGACGAGGCGGGTGAGCACGGCGAGCGTGCGGGCGTCGGGGGAGCACGAGTACCCGGTGGCGCGGATGCCGCGGGCGGCCGCCTCGTCGGGCATGGACGGCCACGACCCGGTGGGCACGTTGACGATGAGCCCGCCGTGGCGGATCACGTCGAGGGATCGGGTGCCCGTGTCATCCTTCACGTTGCCGATGAGGTCGATGACGACGTCCTGCTCGCCGGCGACCTCTTCGAAGCGCTCGGTGCGGTAGTCGATGACGTGCTGGGCGCCGAGGCCCTGCACGAACCCGACGTTGTCGGTGCCGCACGTGGCCGTGACGTGCGCGCCGAAGTAGGCGGCGAGCTGCACCGCGAGGTGGCCGACGCCGCCGGCGCCGGCGTGCACGAGCACGCGTTGCCCGTCGTGCACTCGGGCGACGTCGACGATCGCGCCCCACGCGGTGAGCGCCGCGATCGGCAGCGCGGCGGCCTCGACGAAGCCGAGCGAGGCGGGCATCGGCGCCACGCTCATCGACGACACGGTGACGAACTCGGCGAAGCTGCCCGGCGTGCGCGGGGGGCGTGCGCTGCCGTAGACCCGGTCGCCGACGTGCAGCGGATGCGCCGCATACGGCACGTGCTCGACGACGCCGGCGAAGTCGTTGCCGAGCACCGCCGGGTATCCGGTGATGGCCGAGGAGGTGCCGCGTCCGGCCCGGGTCTTCACATCGATCGGGTTGACGCCGGCGGCGATCACGCGCACGACCACCTCGTCGCTGATGCGGGTCGGCCGGTCGACGTCGGCGAGGTGGAGTTCGTCGGCGTCGCCGGTGCGGTCGATCACCAGGGCGCGCATCGTGTCGGTCATGCGACCATCCTCCCGCGGTGGGCGCCGAGTCGTCGGGGAAATCCGGCGACACGCCGATCGTCGCTAGAAGTCCCGCAACCAGCGCCCGACCTGCTCGGTGAGCACGTGCGCCTGTGCGGCGGGCCCGTCGTCGCGGGCGGGCAGCACGAGCATGGGGCCGGCGAGTCCGGCGGCCCAGCGCTCGGCGATCGAGAGCGGGTGCACCGGGTCGCGCAGCGCGGCGACGACGAGTGAGCGGATGCCGCGGCTCTCGAACTCGGCGAGCTCGGCGTCGTCGCGGAACGCCCGGTTGCGCGGGATCTCGACGAGGCGCATGGCCCGCCGAGCAGCATCCGGCGCGGTGAACTGGGCGAGCAGCGCACGTGCGCCGAACGGGGAGACCTCGGCGACCTTCTGGTAGACCTCGCGCTCCTGGAACTCGGCCGCGCCCGAGACGCCGGCGTCGGCGAGCACCTGTCCGATCACGGGGAACGGGCGGAGGTTCTCCGGCACGGGGTGGTCGTCGAACGACGGCCGGATGAACACCGCGCGTTCGACCGGCAGGAGGCCGTCGAGCGCGATGCGCAGCGCGATCGCTGCGCCCATCGAGATGCCCATGATCGTGATCGGCTCGTCGGGGTCGACGCGGATGCCGCCGTCGGATCCGGAGGCGGCGGTGACCGAGCCCGCGGCGCACGAGGTGCGCACCGCCTCGGCGACCTCGGCCGCGAGCCGGTCGATCGCGAAGTCGGACGCACCGCCGACCTCGAGGAATCCGCCGTGGGCTCGCACGTCGGGCGCGATGACGACTTCGTCGGCGCCGAGGATCTCGTGCACCATCGGCTCGAGCAGGGTCAGCGGTTGGCGGCGATCGGCTCCGAGGCCGTGCAGCAGCACCACCGTCATGCGAGCACGCTCGGCCGGTAGTAGGCGCGCGCCTCCTGCGCGGGCGCCTGCTTCGGCCTGATCGCCTCCAACAGCTCGTCGGCCAGCTGCACGAGGATCGCGATCTGGTCGTCGTCGCGGTCGATCCATCGGCACTCGGGTTCGGCGCCGACCGGCACGAAGTCCTCGTGCTGCTCCCAGACGATGAGGGTGCGCTCGGCGCCCAGCACGTACTGCTGCCACCACACCTGCCGAAGGTAGTGGCGCGGCACCGCGCGCCAGGGCTTCGACGTGGTCTTGATCTCGCAGAGTTCGAGCACGCCGCGTTCGGTCACTCGCAGGCCGTCAGGTGTCGCGAGGTGGCGGCGATCGGATGCCGCGTGGAACAGCAGCGACGAATGGCTCATGCCGTGCGCGCGTGCCGCCCACGCCGCGATGACGGGCTCGCGCTCGCGGCCGTGGTCGGTGTAGCGGCTGCCGCCGAAGCTGCGCGGGGCGCCGTGGAGCTTCTCCCAGGCGGCCGACTTCACCGAGGTGCGGGTGGCGAGCTTCGCGGCGTCGGTCGCGGTGATGCCCTGCGATCTGGCGCGCAGCCAGGCGACGCGGTCGGTCGAGTCGGCGACGACCCGGGTCTCGTGCGGCAGCTTCGCGGGAGGCGCGATGGAGTCGCGGGGTTCGCGGGTCTCACGCAGATCGCCGTCTGGCGTGAGATCGAAGAGCGCGAAGGGGGAGTCGGGCACACCCAGAGGGTATCGCGGGCCGCCCACCTGCGAACGGCCTGTTCGGTGTGTCAGCGCGACGCGCGTTCGACGATGCGGTCGAACGCGGCATCCGCTTCGGGGTCGATGCGCTGCAGTTCGGGCGTCGCGTCGATGAAGTCGATGATCTCCCGCGCGCCGCGATCGAACGTGATCGTCGTCGCGAACTCGGGCACGAGGGCCTTCACCTTCGCGTTGTCGAACACCATCGAGTGCGCCTTGTCGCCGAGCAGGCCGGGGCCCCACGCGGGGTTGAGTGCGGCGATGGTCTCGGATGCCACGTGCACGAGTTCGGGCGTCGGCACTCCCGCCGCGTCGGCGAGCCAGGTGTAGATCTGGTTCCAGGTCGGGGCGTGGTCGCCGGTGATGTGGAACGCGTCGCCGATCGCGAGCGGGTTGCCGAGGAGGCCGGCGAACGCGACGGCGAAGTCGCGGTGGTGGGTGATGGTCCAGAGGCTCGTGCCGTCGCCGTGCACGAGCACCGGGCGGCCGGCGCGCATGCGGGCGATGTCGGTGTAGCCGCCGATCGTCGGCAGCAGCGTGCGGTCGTAGGTGTGCGAGGGCCGCACGATCGTCGCCGGGAAGCCGCGCTCGCGCACGGCCTCGACGAGCAGGTCCTCGCACGCGATCTTGTCGCGCGAGTACTGCCATTCGGGGTTCACGAGCGGCGTCGACTCGGTCACCGGCAGGCGGCTCGGCGGCGTCTGGTACGCCGAGGCGCTGCTGATGAACACGTACTGGCCGATGCGGCCCTCGAAGAGGTCGAGGTCGGTGCGGATGTGCTCGGGCGTGAACGCGAGGAACTCGCACACGACGTCGAACTCCAGCGGGTTCGCCGTGTCGTGGCGGAGGGCGGCGCGCACCGAGTCCGGTTCGCGGATGTCGGCCGCGATCGTGCGAACCTCGGCCGGCAACGGTCGCAGGGCCGATGAGGTGCCCCGATTCAGCACGGTCACGTCGTGCCCGAGGTCGACCGCCCTGGCGACGCACGCCGAGCTGATCACGCCGCTGCCGCCGATGAAGAGGATCCGCTTGCTCATCATCCGATGGTGTCAGGAGCGGGCGGATGCCGCGACCCGCGCCGCGGCGTCAACTCACGCGCACGAGCCGCCGCTGCCACCCGGTCGACCCGTCGGGGGCGATGGGCGCGCGCTCCTCGACCTGCCGGTTGCCGTCACGGTCGGTGGCGCGCACGGTCACGTTGTGGCTGCCGCTCGTGGCCTCCCACTCGAGGAACCACTGCACCCAGGTGTCGGCGTTGACGGGGTTCGAGAGGGTCGCCCGCTGCCAGTCGGCGTCGTCGATCTTGACCTCGACCGAGTCGATGCCCACGGTCTGCGCCCACGCGACGCCGGCGATCATGCGCGTGCCAGGTTCGACGGCCTTGTCGAGGCGCGGGGTGTCGATGCGCGACGAGAGCTTGATCGGCGCCTTCGCGCTGTAGCCGCGCGGGGTCCAGTACGCCTCCTCGGCGTCGAAGCGGGTGACCTTGAGCTCGGTCAGCCACTTCGTCGCCGAGACGTAGCCGTAGAGCCCGGGCACGACCATGCGCACGGGGAACCCGTGTTCGAGCGGCAGCGGCTCGCCGTTCATGGCGACCGCGAGGATCGCGTCGAGCCCGTCGTCGGTGAGCGAGGCGAGCGGCGTCGACGCCGTGAAGCCGTCGATGCTGCGGGAGAGCACCATGTCGGCGTCGCCGTTCGGAGCCGCCTTCGCGAGCACGTCGCGCACCGGCACGCCGAGCCACCTCGCGGTGCCGAGCAGGTCGCCGCCGACCTCGTTCGACACGCACGTCAGGGTGATCGAGTACTCGTCGAGGCCCATCGCCAGGAGGTCGTCGAACGTGAGCTCCACCCGCTCGCCGACCATGCCGTCGACGACCAGGCGCCAGGTCGACGGGTCGACCGAGGGCACGGTCAGCGCGGTGTCGACGCGGTAGAAGTCGGCATTCGGCGTGTACAGCGGCGTCACGCCCGGGATGTCGAGCTCGGCGCCATCCGGAACCGTGATCGTCGAGTTCGGCGCCGGCAGCTTCAGCGCCCTCCGGATCGCGGCGATCGAGCTCGTCGCGGCACCGGCCACGCGCGAGCCGACGCCGACGACCAAGGCGGATGCCGCGGCGATACCCGCGAGCACGAAGAACCCGCGACGATCGACGGATGCCGCGGGCGCACCGGCCTTCGCGCGCTCGCCGGGGTCGGCGGGAACCTCCGTGGCCGCTGCCGTGGCGACCTCCGTCGCGTGGTCGTGCCACGCCCGCAGCCGGCGCACGAGGAGCACCAGCACCACGATGCCGGCGGCGGTGCCGACGAGCGGCGGCAGCCAGGCGAACGCGGTCGCGCCGGTGCGGGTGACGATCGCCGCGAGCGAGAGCGCGCCGGCCAGGCCGAGGGCCGCGGCGCCGAGGGGAGGGCGCACGAACTGCAGAATGCCCGAGACGCACGCCGCGACGAGCACGGCGAGCCCGAGGCCGCCGAGCAGGGCGAGCTTGTCGTTCGCCCCGAAGAGCTCGATCGCGAGTTCCTTGGCCCACTGCGGCACGATGTCGATGACGAACGCGCCGACGGCGAGGATCGGGCTGCCGTCGCGGGCGACGAGGAACGCGACGAGCTCGGCCGCCGCGAGGAACACGCCCGCGCTGATCACGCCGGCGAGCGCGGCGAGCGACCACCAGCGCAGCCGGGCTCGGCTCCGACGCTCGGGCTGGTGCGCGGGGTGATCCATGTCGGCCTCCATCGTTCGGGCACGATCGCCCGTCGGAGGTGGTTCGACGCGGGGTCGCTCGCGGATTGGGAGACCGGTCGTCGCGGGAGGGCAGGCGGATCGGCTCCGCTCGCCTCAGGCGCCTGCGCCCAGCCGTTCGAAGGCGCCGACGAGCAGGTCGGCGATCACGCGTGCGTATCGGCCGTCGGGGTCGAGGTCGGGGTCGAAGACCGTCACCGAGGCGCCGACGGCGCCGGGGGCGAGCTCCGACAGCAGTGCGGCCAGGTCGTCGATCGGGAAGCCGCCCGGATCGGGGCTGTCGACGGCCGGCATGACGGCGGGATCGAGCACGTCGACGTCGAGTTGCAACCAGTAGCCGGCGCTGCCGGCGACCGACCGGATGGCGGATGCCGCATCAGCGGGCCGCATGGCCATCGCCTGCCGAGCCGAGAGCACGAGGCCGAGCACCCGACGGGTCTCGTCAGCTTCGTCGTCGTCGTCGCGGTGCCCGACGTGCACCGTTCGGCTCGGCGCGAAGTACGGCGAGAGCCCGTCGAGGTCGGTCAAGGTCGGCCGATGCAGCCCCACCGCGGCGGCGAGGTCTTCGCCGGCGACGCTCGCGCAGTCGTCGCTGTTGCCGGGGTGGCGGAAGTCGGTGTGCCCGTCGACGTGCACGAGGCCGGTGCGCCCCCGTCGTGCCAGTGCGACCCCGACGCCGAGGAGGATGCTGCAGTCGCCGCCGAGCACCAGCGGAGTCGCCCCGTCGTCGAGGACGCCCCCGATGCGATCCGCCAGGCGGAGCGCATGCGAGACCAGTGCCGCCTCGTTGCGGACCCGGTCTGCGGCACGAGTCGCGTCGTCGTCGACGTATCGGCCCGGCAGGACGACGCCCGCGTCGGCCGCTCCGAGGCGTGCGAAGCGGCGGAACAGGCCGGCCTCTCGCAGCGCCTCGGGCGCCTTCGCAGCGCCCGGCACGCCGCCGGCGACGGGTGGCCGGAGTCCGAGGTTGCTCGGCGCCGAGACGAGCGAGATCACCGCGCAGCTTCGATCAGGCCGGAATGACGGCGATCGCGCTCACCTCGACGAGGAACTCGGGGTTGGCGAGCCCCTCGACCTGGTTGACCTGCACGGCGGTGCGATGCCGACCCCAGACGGCGGCCGAGGCCGCGAACCCCTCGTTCGCGTCGGCACCGCCCGCGAGGGTGATGGTCATCGAGACGACGTTGGTCTGGTCGGCGCCGGCTTCGGCGAGCACGGCGAGTACGTTCTCGAGCGCCCTGACGGTCTGCGGGCCGAGGCCGCCCTCGACGACGCTGCCGTCGGCGTTGCGGCCGTTCTGCCCGCCGACGTAGAGCGTGCTGTGCGGGCCGCTGACGAGCACTCCCTGGCTGAAGGCCGGGCTGGAGTGCATCGATTCCGGATTGAGGTGCGTGATCTCCATGCCTCCGGTCTACGCCGGCCCACCGACATCCGCCAGCCGGTCGTCTGCGTGAACCTGGCATGCTGCTGGATGGGCTTGCCGTTCAGGTAAGCCTTACCTAAACTGAACGCGTGCTGCTTCCCCATCCCTCGCCGCGAACCGCGGATGCCTCCGTCTGCACGACGAGGAGGGCACGATGGTGAGTCGCATGCGACCCCGCGCCCAGCCCGGTCCGGCCATGCTCTTCGCCGGCGACGCCGGTGATGTCGCGGCGATCCGGTCGCGTCTGGCCGAATGCCCGGCGAACGCGACCGGCATCGTCTTCGTCGAGGTCTACAACGCCATGCAGATCGTGCACCTCGAGGCGCCGACCGGCATCGCCGTGCACTGGGTGTTCCGCCAAGGCCGTCAGCGTGCCGTCGTGTCGCGCGGCGAGGCGCTCGTCACCGCCGTCGACGCCTGGCTCGACGAGTGGATGCGGCCCGAGGGCGGCGAGGAGATCGTCATCTGGCTCGGTGCCCGTGGTTCGAGCGTCGTGAACACCTTCTCGCAGGCGCTCGAGCGCGAGCTCGCCGCCATCCGCTGACCCGCTGATCGGGCGGCCCTGCCGACCGCAGCCCGCGCAGCAGACCCCGGGAGTCGCAGCAGACCTCGGAGGCGCAGCCGGCCTCAGCCCGCGATGCTCCAGTACGTCGCGACGCCGCCGGGGTGCATCTCGGTGATCGAGTAGTCGACCGAGCGGTCCCACGTGGCATCCGTGTGCCCGGCGTAGAGGATGTCGATCGTGCCGTCGTCGTTCGCCACGACGGCGGTGACGATGCCGGTGTGGTCGCGGTCGCCCGAGTCGTCCCAGTCGAACTGCACGACGTCACCGACCTTCACCTGGTCGCGCTGATCGTCGGTGAGCATGGTCGCCAGCTCGGGGCGGGCCTCGAGGTACTCCATGAACGCGGTCGAGCTGCGCCACGCCGGCGAGCTCGAGTACGGATCGCCCACGGCGTACCACCACTCGTCGTCTTCGACCCAGCCGCGCGCGAGCAGCGACTGGCTCGTGAAGGCCATGCAGTCGTTCTCGTCGAGGAAGCCGAACTCGTCGCTCGACGTCGAGTCCCAGTGCTGCTGCACGTACTCCATCTGCGCCGAGACCCCGGGGCTCAGCGAAGCCCAGTCGAGTTCGAGCCCGGAGTCGGGGGCTGCGGAGGCGTCGTCGGCCGCGGCCGCCTCCTGCACCTCGACGGAGTCGCGCGCGGTGTCGGTCGGCGCCGGGGCGCCCTGCGTCGCCGACGCCCAGCCGATGGCGACGAAGCCGCACCCGACCGCGAGCACGGTCACGACGGCGGCGACGGCGAGCGTGCGGCGCCGGCGGAACATGCGGCGGCGGTCGGCATCCGTCATCTCCTCGGCACCCGCGAGCTCGGCGGGCTGGGATTCTGCGCTGGGCCCTGGTGGCGTTTCGGGGTGGGACATCTCCTCCACGGTAGGCGCGGATCCTGTGGATCGGCCCGGGTTCCGGCATGAATCGCCGCTGAGACGACGGATGCCGCAGCCGCACGTGGCGGCTGCGGCATCCGATCTGCGGTGCCCGGCGTCGGCGGGAGCGGGGTCAGCGCTCGGTGACGGTCCCGGCCTTGATGTGCAGGCGGCGCTCGGCGCGCCTGGCGACCGCGGAGTCGTGCGTGACGACGATGAGCGTGAGTCCGCGGTCGCGCCAGAGGCCCTCGAGGATGTCGAGGATCTCGTCGCGGGTCTCCTCGTCGAGGGCGCCCGTCGGCTCGTCGGCGAGCAGCACGTCGGGCTCCTTCACGAGCGCGCGGGCGATCGCGACGCGCTGCTGCTGGCCGCCGGAGAGTTCGGTCGGCAGGTGGCCTGCGCGGTCGGCGAGCCCGACGGAGGCCAGCGCCTCGGCGGCCCGCTTGGCCCGCACCTCGCCCGAGACGCCGAGCGGTTCGAGCGCGGTCTCGACGTTCTCCTGCGCCGTGAGCGTCGGGATCAGGTTGAAGTTCTGGAAGACGAACCCGATCTCCTTCGCGCGGATCTTCGCGAGCCGGCCGTCCGGCATGTTCGAGATGTCCTCGGCGCCGATGGTGATCGTGCCCGACGTCGGGCGGTCGAGCCCGCCGAGCATCTGCAGCAGGGTCGACTTGCCGCCGCCCGTCGGCCCCTGGATGGCGACGTGCTGGCCGGCGCCGATCGCGAGGTCGACGTTCTTCAGCGCGTGCACCGTGCGGTTGCCCTGCCGGTACGTCTTGGTGAGGTTCGTGAGCGTGTACATGGTGTCCTTCGATTCGAGTGCGAACGGCGATTCGAGCGCGAGCGGATGCCGGTGCTCCGGCGTCAGCCGACACTCCGCAGGGCTTCCGCGGGGCGAAGGCGCGAGGCGCGCCATCCGCCGATCGCGCCGGCGAGCAGGCCGCCGAGGATCGCGATGCCGACGGCGATCGCGATGACCGAGACCGTGACGGGGGCGTTCAGCGCCACCTCGGTCGTGGCCGCCGCGGCCTGGCCCATGGGGCCGCCGAAGCTGCGCGTCGCCTGAGCGCCGCTCGCGTCGCCGCCGGAGGCGCCGCCGGGTCCGCCCTGGCCGCCGGCCAGGTCGAAGCCGCCGCTCGAGGCGCTGCCCGAGAGCGTCGGGGCGATCAGGTTGATCACGAGGATGCCGATGAGGCCGATCGCGATGCCGGCCGCGCCGCCGATGAGGCCCGTCACGAGCGACTCGCCCGCGACCTGGCCGGTGATGCGGCGGTTCGACCAGCCGATCGCCTTGAGCGTGCCGAACTCGCGGGTGCGTCGGGTGACGCCCGAGATGGTGAAGAGGATCGCGATGAGGAACGCGGCGACGAGCACGGCGAGCGAGAGCCAGAGGCCGAGGTTCGAGACGAGGTCGGAGGCCGTGCTCAGCGAGCCCGAGACGCTCGACGCGAGGTCCTCCTGCGTCGACACGGTCGCGTCGGGCAGTGCGGCCTCGATGTCGGCCTGCACCTGCGAGATGTCGGTCGACGACGCGGCCTTGACGTAGATGTTCGAGATCATGCCGTCTTCGCCGGAGAGGGCCTGGGCGACGTCGAGGGGGATGTAGACGTTCGACGCGCTCGCCGAGTCGGCCGCGTTCGAGGTCACCGTGCCGACGACCTCGAAGTCGGTGCCGCCGAGGTCGATGGTGTCGCCCACGGCGAGTTCGGCGCCCGTGGCGTAGTCGGCGTCGAGCACGGCGACGTTCGCGCCCGCGTCGTCGGCGTCGAGCGTGCGGCCCTCGGCGAGGGTGACGGCCGAGAGCGGACCGATGGCGTCGGCCGACGGGTCGAGGCCGAGCACGCTGAACGAGTCGACGTCGAACGCGCTTCCGCCGGCGCCGTCCGGTCCGCCCTGCGGCGGCGCCGCCTGCGCGTCGGTGCCGGGGCCGGCCTGCGCCGTGCCGTCGCTGTTCTGCTGCATCTGCGGCATCTCGCCGTTGAACGTGGTGTTCGTCAGCGACAGCGTCGCGGATGCGGCGGCCACGTTGTCGACGCCGAGCACCGTGTCGAGCGCGCCGGCGTCGAAGGTGCTCGCGCCGAACCCGACCATCAGGCGGGACTGGCTGAGCTCGGTGGTGCCGTCGGTCGTGGTGCCGGCGTCGGCATCGAACTCGAAGCGCGGACCCCCGCCGCCCTCGCCCTCCTCCGGCGGCGTCGGCGACTGCGACACCGTGATGTCGGTGCCGACGCCGTAGACGGACTCGAGCACCGAGGCCTGCGCGGCCTTCACGCCCGAGGCGACGGAGTTGACGATGATGACGAGCGCGATCGCGAGCGCCATGCCGATGGCGATGATCGCCGTCTGTCTGCGGCGACCGGCGAGCTCGCGCCGGAGATACGTGAAGAACATGGCAATCCTCTGGGTCGGGAGGAGCGCTCCGGGCGGGGCGCCGACGTCGACGGTAGGGACGCGTGCTTTGGCCGCCCTTGCCGCACCCTATGGATCGGCCATGAGCGCGAGGTCGCGGCATCCGCTCAAGAGGTTCATAGGAAACGCATAGATCGAAGCGGATACTGGAGACATGACCACCACGACCCCGCATCGCGCCCCCCAGATCGCCAAGGGCGACGGATCCATGGTCCGCGTGCTCGTGGTCGACGACGAGCACTCGCTCACCGACCTGCTGAAGATGGCCCTGCGCTACGAGGGCTGGGACGTGCGCACCGCGGCCGACGGCCTCAGTGCCGTGAAGATCGCCCGCGAGTTCCGCCCCGACGCGATCGTGCTCGACATCATGCTGCCCGACATCGACGGACTCGAGGTGCTGCAGCGCGTGCGCGCCGACGGCACCGAGACGCCCGTGCTGTTCCTCACCGCGAAGGACTCGCTCGACGACCGCATCGCGGGGCTCACCGCCGGCGGCGACGACTACGTGACCAAGCCGTTCAGCCTCGAGGAGGTCGTCGCGCGCCTGCGCGGGCTCATCCGCCGCTCGTCACTCACCCTCGCGAACGCGAAGGACCCCGTGCTCGTCGTCGGCGACCTCAGCCTCGATGAGGACAGCTACGAGGTCGAGCGCGACGGAACGCAGATCGAGCTGACCGCGACCGAGTTCGAGCTGCTGCGCTTCCTCATGCGCAACCCCCGGCGCGTGCTCAGCAAGGCGCAGATCCTCGACCGCGTGTGGTCGTACGACTTCGGCGGCAAGGAGTCGGTCGTCGAGCTCTACATCTCGTACCTGCGCAAGAAGATCGACGCCGGGCGCGAGCCGATGATCCACACCGTGCGCGGTGCGGGCTACATGATCAAGGCCGCCGGATGACGAAGCCCGGCGACCCCGGCCACGCGGCCGCCGCGCGCGCCGACGCCGAACAGGCGCCACGCACGGCCGATGCGGCGGCCTCCGACGACCACGCGCCACGGGGCCGTGCGCCCTGGACCCTCCGCCGTCGCCTGCTCACGCTCGTCGCCGGCCTGCTCGTCGCCATGTGCGCCGCGGTCGGCGTCTCGACGGTCTTCCTCTTCCACGCGACGAGCGTCGACCGGCTCGACGCAAGCCTCCGCGCAACCGCGGAACGCGCCGACGGCGCGACCGGACCCGGCATCCCGAGCAATCCCGCTCTGACGGTGCGCGACTTCCTCAGCGTTCCCGGCCAGCCCGACGGCACGCTCGGCGGCATCTTCGTCGGCCAGCAGTCGGATTCCGCGTACATCTCCGACGGGGAGCTCGTACCCGCCGACCCCGACGTGCTTGATGCTCTCTCGGCCGTGCCGACCGACCGGGACGTGCACACCATCACCGCCGGCGCGCTCGGCGAGTACCGTGCGCTCGCCGTCGAGACGGCTCCCGAGGTGCGCATCGTGCTCGCCCTGCCACTCGCCGAGGTGACCGCCCTGACCGCCCAGCTCGCGATCACGGTCGCGGTCGTCGCGCTGCTCGGGCTGGCCGTCGCGCTCGTGATCGGCGGGCTCGTCGTGCGTCGCGCCCTCGCCCCGCTCGAGCGGGTCACCGAGACCGCGCAGGCCGTGTCGCAGCGTCCGCTCGACCGCGGCGACGTCGACCTCGCCGAACGCGTGCCCGTCGACGACGAGCGCACCGAGGTCGGCCGTCTCGGAACGGCCTTCAACCGCATGCTCGGCCACGTGGCATCCGCCCTCACCGCCCGCGAGCACAGCGAGCGCAAGGTGCGTCGCTTCGTCGCCGACGCCTCGCACGAGCTGCGCACGCCGCTCGCCTCGATCCGCGGCTACGCCGAGTTGACGCGCCTGCACGGCGGCGACCTGCCGCCCGACGTCACGCACGCGATCTCGCGCATCGAGTCCGAGTCGGTGCGCATGACCGAGCTCGTCGAAGACCTGCTGCTGCTCGCGCGGCTCGACGAGGGGCGCGAGCTCGCGGCCCTGCCCGTCGACCTCGAGCGCATGCTCGGCGAGGCCGTCGGCGACGCGCAGGCCGCGGGCCCCGGTCACGACTGGGAGGTACGGGTGACGGATGCCGCGACGGCCGTCGTCGGCGACGAACCCCGCCTGCGCCAGGTCGTCACGAACCTGCTGGCGAACGCCCGCGTGCACACGCCGGAGGGCACGCACGTGGTGGCCTCGCTCGACCGCGATGGCGACGACGTGGTGCTGCGCGTCGGCGACGACGGCCCGGGCCTCCCGCCCGAGCTGCTCGGCTCGCTGTTCGAGCGGTTCGCCCGTGGGGACTCCTCGCGCTCGCGCCGCGCCGGCAGCACCGGCCTCGGGCTCGCGATCGTGCGCGCGGTCGTCGAGGCGCACCACGGCGAGGTCGACGTGGCCAGCGAGCCCGGATCCACGGTGTTCACGGTGCGACTGCCGGCGGCGAAGGGGAGTACCCCCGAACGGGGGTGATCCTGCCGGATTCGCCGGAGGGCGCCGACACCGAACGAGCTGACGTCATACAATCGGAAGCCCGGGCAGGCACCCGCTGCCCGGTGTTCCCGACCGAGCGAGTCCCATGAGCGTCCCCCAGCTCGTCAACCACGTCGCGCAGATCGTGGGGCGTCCAGCCCTGCTCGAAGACGGTCGTCGTCGCATGGTCGCGTACAGTCCGCAGCACGGCGTCATCGACGAGGTCCGGCGCAATTCGATCCTGCGGCACCTGGCCGATCCCGACGTGCGATCGTGGCTCGACCGCACCGGGGTCTACCGTGCCGAGCGCGCCGTGCACGTGCCGGGCAACCGCATGCTCGGCATGCTGCCTCGGCTCGTCGTGCCGATCCGGCGCGCCGACGCCTCCATGGGTCACCTGTGGTTCATCGAGGCCCCCGACACGATCGACGACGAGGCGGTCGCCCAGGCCGACGAGTTCGCCGAGCGCATCGCCGAGGAGTGGGCGAGGGCGAAGCAACTGCTCGAGCTCGAGGCCTCCCGCTCGAACGACCACACCCGCCAACTCCTGCTCGGCACCGAGAAGCGCAGGTTCCGCGCCGCCGAGAGCATCGTCGGCGGCGGGGGATTCTTCGCCGGTGACGGCGTGCGCGCGTTCATCGTGCGACCGACCGCGGGCGCGACGACGCCGGATCCGACGCTCGTGCGCGACGGGCTCGAACGCACCGGCCGGCAGGCGGCCAAGAACCTCGGCTTCAAGAGCGGTCTCGCGCTCGTGCGCAAGGACCACCTCGTGCTGGTCGCGCCGGCCGACGGCCCGGTGCGCTCCGCCGGGGTCGACCCTGCTGCGCTGATCCTGTTCGAGGAGGCGACGAGCTCCCTCGGCCGGGTCCCCGGCGTGCTGCGCGTCGACGTCGGGGTCGGCGGCGCGGGCGCCGGACTCCATGAGGCGCGCGGCAGCTACGGGCAGGCACGACGGGCGGTGCAGATCGCGGGCGCCTTCGGCCTCGAGCCCGGGGTGCAGCGCTGGGACGACCTCCGCGCCTATCGGGGCCTGCACGCGGCCGCCGCCCGCGGCCTGCGCGCGGCCGACTTCCGCATGGACCTCGATCGCCTCCTCGAAGAGCGCGACGGACCCGTGCTGGTCGAGACGCTCGAGGTCTACCTGCGGGTGGGCGGGCGTGCGCAAGAGGCGGCGGCGCTCCTCAGCGTGCACCGCAGCTCGCTCTACCATCGACTCGCCAGGGTCGAGCGCATCCTCGACCTCGACCTCCAGGACGGCGTGCAACGGCTCGGCCTGCATCTCGGCATCCTGCTCGCCAAGCTCGACGGACCCCCGCCGACCGCGCTCGATCGCTGAACCGTCGTTCGACGAACGTCGCACGGGTGCGACGAACGATGCGACAACCGCGCGATGCGCCTGTTCACAGCTGCTCCATAGGCTGTGACCAATCAACGCGGCGGAGGTCGACTCGCCGCAGACCGGGAGGCGCAGATGGCGGTCAGGGGGCGGATCGCCAGGCGATCCGGAGGGGCTCTCCTGTCGCTCGGGCTCACGCTCGCGGCGCTCGGCCTGACCGTCGACGCCGGAGCCGCGTTCGCCGAGGAACCGGCGGACGACGTGCAGATCACCTGGGCGGTGCAGCCCTCATCGGCGAACGGGCCCGACGGCCGCGACGCGCTGCAGTACTCCCTCGGCCCGGGTGAGACGACCACCGACTACGTCGGGGTGTCCAACCTCGGCGCCGAGCCCGTCACGGTGCGCGTCTACGCGATGGACGCGCTGATGACCGCCGACGGCGCATTCTCCCTTCCACCGGCCGGCACCGCCTCCGAGGACGTCGGAACCTGGGTCGGCATCGACGGCGACGGGGTCTTCACGATCGAGCCCGGAACCCGCACCGACATCCCGTTCCGCCTCACCCTGCCGCCGAACGCGGAACCCGGCGATCACGCGGGCGGCATCGTCGCCTCGCTGGCCGAGCTCGCCCCCGCGGGCGAGGGTGGCCAGCAGGTCGCCGTCGACCGCCGCGTCGGCGTGCGCGTCTACGTCGACGTGCCCGGAGAGGCGGCGCCGCAGCTCGTGGTCTCCGACGTCGAGGTCGACTACCGGGGCGGGCTCGGCGTCACGGGCGGCCCGGTGGTCGTCAGCTACACGGTGTCCAACCCCGGCAACCAGCGCCTCGGCGGCGACGTGCGCGTCGACATGTCCGGGCCGTTCGGATGGCTGCTCTCGTCGGCGGAACCGCAGGAGCTGCCCGAGCTCATCCCCGGCGGCGAGGTGCGGCTCTCGCAGGAGTTCGCCGAGGTCCCGCCCGCCATGCTGCTGACCGGTTCGGTCGACGTCGAACCGCGCCAGCGCGAGGGCCGCGAAGGGGATGTCGCGGGTGTGCACCACGCCAGCGGAACCGCATGGGCCGTTCCGTGGCTGATCGTCGCAGGGCTCCTCGTGGTCATCGCCGTCATCGTGCTCCTCGTGCGTCGGGGACGCCGCCTGCGCCGTCGCCTCCGCGAGGCCGAGGCCGCCGTGGCCGCCGCGGCCGTCGCGGGTGCCGCGGGTGCCGCGGGTGCCGCGAACCGGGCCGACGAGGCATCCGAGAGCCCGCGCGAGCCGGCCGGCGTCGGAACCAGCTGACCGCCAGGCCGCTCGCCCCGGCGACCCGCACCACCCGAACTCCCGATTCTCCCCGCCCGCGTCGGTCGTCGCCTCGGGCGACGACCTGACGGCTCGAGGATGCTTCGCCATGCGTCCGCACCGTCCGGAGCCCCAGAAGCACCGAACCGGAAGGAAGAGAGAATGGCAGCATCCCGAATGCACGCGCGTCTTCGAGCGCGAAGAGCAGCGGCAGCGCTCGTGGTCCCACTGATGGCGGTCTCGTTGGCCGTCGTGACGAGCGCGCCGGCGCACGCGGCCGACGAGGTCGGCAGCTCGACGCTCGTGCCCATGCAGGTCACGGGCGACCCGCAGGAGCGCTTCTCGCTCGTCATCCTCGGCGACGGCTACACCGCCGCCGAGCAGGACAAGTTCTACGACCAGGTCGAGACGCACCTCGAGACCATGTGGAGCATCGAGCCCTACAAGAGCTACCGCAACAACTTCAACGTCTACGCGATCGGCATCGTCTCCGGCGAGTCCGGTGTGAGCTGCGATCGCACCCTCGACGCCCCGCGTCGCAACACGCCCCTGAAGATGGCCTTCTGGGGAGGCTGCAACGCGAACAGCGTCGAACGCCTGCTCACGGTCAACAACACCCTCGCCCGCCAGTTCGCCGCGAAGGCTCCCAAGGTCGACCAGATCCTCGCACTCGCCAACAGCGACACCTACGGCGGCGCGGGCGGAAGCTACGCGACGGCGAGCGGCGGCAACGCGCTCTCGGCGCTCATCTCGCCCCACGAGATCGGGCACTCGCTCGGTTCACTGCAGGACGAGTACGACTACTACTCGCGAGGCGTCACGACCGGCGACTACACGGGCGGCGAGCCGAGCTCGAAGCACCACACGATCATGACGACCGAGCAGATGGCCGCCACGAAGTCGAAGTGGTGGCGCTGGCTCGGGGAGCCGAGCGAGTCAGGCGGCACCATCGGCGCCTACGAGGGCGGTCAGTACTACTCGACCGGCATCTTCCGGCCGAGCCGCCACTCGATGATGAAGACGCTCGGCTACCAGTACGACCAGGTCGGCCGTGAGATCGTGACCGAGCGCGTGGCATCCCGTGCGCCCCTGGTGCCCGACTCGACACCGACGACGGCCGCCGTGGCCGCCGATCAGGTGCTCTGGCTCGAGACGGCCCACCCCGTCTACCACGAGGTCGACGTGACCTGGGCGATCAACGGCGCCCAGCTCGCCAACCCGGGCAACCTGCGCACGCTCGACCTCGCCGCGCAGGGTGCGAAGCCCGGTGACAAGGTCACCGCGACCGTCGTCGACAACACCGACTTCGTGCGCGACCCGGCGCTGCGCGCGAAGTCGTCGATGACGCAGGAGCGCACCTGGACGGTGGGCGACGCAGCGGCGAGCACCGTCGAGGTCGCTCCCGCGGTCACCGAGTCGAGCCCGACCGATCGCGCCGCCGGCTCGGACGACGTGCTCTACGTCAACACGACCCACCGCGCGGACCGCGAGTTCGCCGTGTCGTGGACCGTCGACGGCCAGCCCGTCGCCGACCCCTACGGCAAGGCCGCCCTCGATCTCGGCCGACTCGACCTGGCCGCCGGTTCGCACACCGTCGAGGCGAAGGTCACCGACCCGGGCGACGCCGGAGCACCCGCGGCGACGGTCGGCTGGACCGTCGACAACGGCGGACCGACCGTCGAGGCGACCGTCTCGGCCCCGGTCTCGACGAGCGTCGGCGCGAACGGCGAGCCGCACTACCTGGTCAACGAGTCGTTCTCGATGAAGCTCGTGGCGTCCGACGATCACGAGGGCGCCCTCGTGAGCGAGTTCCGGCTCGACGGCGACGGCTGGCACAACTACTACGGTTGGCCGACCGACCCCGACGCGCCGTTCCTGTTCACGCCCACCGGCACGAACATCGACGACCTCGTCTACGGCAACCTCGGCCCGCAGGGCATGTCGCTCTCGCCGTTCGTCGAGCGCGAACCCGGCTACGGCACGCACCGCGTGGAGTACCGGGCGACGGATGCCGCTGGCAACATCGGTCCCGTCCAGGCGTTCACGGTCACCGTGCTCGGCGGCGACGACGCCGATCCGCGGCAGATCATCACCGCGCCGGTGGAGGTTGCTGGCGGCCTGACGCTGCAAGCACCGGATGTCGAGGGCGTCGAGCTCGAGCGCGTCGTGCTCTCGGGCGTCGACGACGAGACCTCCGGGGTGCTCGCACCGTTCGGCGTCGTCGACGCTCGCGGCACCGCCGCGGGCTGGGACCTCACCGGGCAGGTGTCCGACCTGACGAGCGGATCGGGCTCGATCCTCGCCGACAACCTCGGGTGGGAGCCGAACGCGGAATCCGTCACCGGCTCGCTGCCGACGACGGATGGGCAGGCTCCGAAGGTGAAGCCCGGCTCGCCCGAGACGCCGGGTACCGGCCTCGGCTCGCCGGCGAGCCTCTGCTCGGCGCCGTCCGGTCACAGCGCCGGCGCGTTCTCGTGCGGCGGCGGGCTCCGGCTCGGCGTGCCCGGGTCGACGCCCGCCGGCTTCTACGCCGGCGTCCTGACGCTCACCCTCATCTGATCCGATCCGCGATCCGATCCGTCGGACGCGCGGCGTGCGGGGCGACGCGAGTCGCCCCGCACCTCCAGACCACCGCACCAACCAAGCAGGAGGACATCACGACCATGCACACCACGAAACCCGACACGACGAGGCGCAGGCGGCGCGGCGCCGCCACGGCGCTCGTCGTCGTCCCGATCATCGCCTGCGGGCTGCTCGCGTCCGCGGCACCCGCGGTCGCGGCCCCGTCGCCGGCCGAACCCACCTTCCAGGACGGCCTCTCGCAGGCGGTCTTCACGACCGATCGCAACGCCTGGATCCGCCAGGAGGCCTGGGTCGAGAGCGAGGTCGACTCCGACCGCGACGGCAAGCCCGACCTCGTGCACATCGACGTGACCCGCACGCCGGAGACCAACGCCGGCCTCGACGTGCCGGTCATCATGGAGATGAGCCCGTACTACGCCGGCGGCAGCAGCGTCGGCAACTGGAACGTCGACCACGAGATCGGCGAGCCCCCGACGTCGAAGCCGGGCTTCCCGGCTCCGGCGGCCCCGCGCACGAGCCCGAAGATCTCGAGCTCGTTCGAGTCGACCTGGGTGCCGCGCGGCTTCGCGGTCGTGCACGCCGAGTCCCTCGGCTCGGGCTTCTCGGAGGGCTGCCCGACCTCGGGCGGCACGAACGAGTCGCTCGGCGGCAAGGCGGTCGTCGACTGGCTGAACGGCCGCGCGAAGGCGTACACGAGCACCGCGCGCTCGCAGGAGGTCTCGGCCGACTGGACGACGGGAAGCGTCGGCATGATCGGCACCTCGTACAACGGCACGCTGCCGATCGGCGTGGCGAGCACGGGCGTCGAGGGCCTCGACGCGATCGTCCCGGTGTCGGCGATCTCCGACTGGTACAACTACTACCGCGCCAACGGTGCGGTGCGTGCGCCGGGCGGGTACCAGGGCGAGGACCTCGACGTCCTGGCCGACTACGTGTACACGCGGGCCGACCAAGCGATCTGCCAGCCGGTGATCGACGAACTTCGTGCGGAGCAGGACCGGGCGACCGGTGACCGCACCGAGTTCTGGGAGGAGCGCGACTACCTCGCGAACGCCGACGACATCCACGCGGCGACGCTCGTGGCGCACGGTCTCAATGACTGGAACGTCATGACCAAGAACGCCTCCGACCTCTACGAGGCGCTCAAGGAGCGCGGCGTGCCGCACCAGATCTACCTGCACCAGGGCGGTCACGGCGGCAACCCGACCGACACGCTGCTGAACCGCTGGTTCACCCGGTACCTCTACAAGGTGGCCAACGGCGTCGAGGACCTGCCGAAGGCCTACGTGGTCCGCGAGAACAAGGTGCTCACCGAGTACCCCGAGTGGCCGGACCCCGCTGCGGCGGATGTCTCGCTCGACCTCGGCTCGGCGACGACGGCCAACACCGTCGGCGCGCTCGACTTCGGCGCGGACCGTTCCGGCCGCACCGAGTTCCTGATCGACGACGCCTCGAAGAAGGCCGCCGCGCTCGCCACGGCGGCGCAGTCCGAGAACCGCCTCGCCTACCAGACGCGTGCCGTCTCGGAGGCCGTGCGCCTGTCCGGCACGCCGAGCGTCTCGCTCGAGCTGGCGGTCGACCGCGAGAAGGCGAACCTCACGGCGCTGCTCGTCGACTACAAGTCGAACGGCACGGCGACGATCGTCTCGCGCGGCTGGATGGATGTCGAGAACCGCGTCTCCGACGCGGTGACCGACCCGATCGAGCCCGGCGCCTTCGCGACGTTCGACTTCGAGTTCGAGCCGAAGGACTACGTCTTCGCGGCCGGGTCGAAGCTCGGCATCGTGGTCATGTCCTCCGACAACGAGTACACGGTGCGCCCCGCTGCGGGAACGCGCCTCACGGTGAACCCGGCGAAGTCGTCGGTCTCGCTGCCGATCGTGGGCGGCGCGGCGACGCTCGTCTCGGTGCTCGGTGCGAGCGGTCCCGGAACCGACCACCAGGTGATCACGACGCAGATCTCGGGCGGCGCGCTGTCGCTCTCGATCTCGAGCGATGAGCCGGTCGCGCTCGAGCCGGTCGCCCTCACGGGCGTCGACCAGCGCACGACCGGAGCCCTGCACGACGTCGAGGTCCTCGATTCCCGAGGCACGGCGGCGGGCTGGGACCTCACCGCCCAGGTCTCGGACTTCACGAGCGGCACGGGCACGATCATCGCCGACAACCTGGGCTGGTCGCCGAAGGCGGCCGCCGCGACGGGCGGACTGCCGACGCCCGACGGACAGGCGGGCGTGGTCACGCCGGGAGCCTCGGCCGAGCCCGGAGCGGGCATCGGCGAGTCCGCGGCGCTCTGCACGGCCGCGCGCGGTCACAGCGCCGGCGCGTTCAGCTGCGGCGCCGACCTCGTGCTCGGCATCCCGGGTTCGACCCGGCTGGGCACCTACGCGGGAGTGCTGACGCTCACGCTCATGTGATCGTCGCCGCATGGCGGCCGTCGCGGGTCGGGGACTCCCCGCCCGCGACGGCGGCATCGCGTGACATGCAGAAGGCCCGCCCTCCGATCGGAGGGCGGGCCTTCTGACGTTCGCCGTGACCGGGGTCAGGCGTTGCCGATGCTCCGCAACAGGTCGGCGAAGCGGCGGAGCTCCGCCTCGGGCCGGCCCGCGAGCACATCGCGCAGGCGCTGCTGGTTGGCATCGCGCACGTGCTGCACCCGCTCGATCGCCACGGGCGTCGCGACCAGCACGCGCACGCGCCCGTCGCGCTCGTCGGCGCGGGTCTCGACGAGACCCAGCTCCTCGAGCATGCGGATCTGCCGGCTCACGACCGACTTGTCCATCTCGAACATCTCGGCGAGCACATGCGCGTTCGTGGTGCCGAGCCGCGTGATCGCCGAGAGCAGCTTGTAGCCGGCGGGCTGCAGATCGGGGTGGACCTGCAGCGCCGCCTCCTTCCAGACCGTTCGGATGCGGCTGAACAGCATGCTCAACTGGTCTTCCACCTCGGCGACGGCGCCGGCCATGGCCTCGTCGACCTCCGTGTCGATCGTGTCGATCAGCTCGATCGACTCGATCTTCGCGGTGTGGTCGGATGCCTCGGTCACGAGCGTCATGCTATCGGGCGGTCGTGGTGTCGGCCGTGTCGGAGCCGGGCGTCGTCGGGCGGTTGCCCGCGCCGGCGGTCGCCTTCGTCGGGGCGTCTGCCGCGGCATCCGTCTCGACGAGCTGGATCGACGAGGTCACCGGCGAGCCGATCTCGGCTTCGGCCAGGTCGATCGCGACCTGCTCGAACTCCTCCTTCAGCTGCTCGGCCGAGGTCTTGGTCGAGAGCGCCTTGTTCGGCAGGAAGGCGATGGCGATCACGCTGAGCACCGCGAGCGGCACGGCCACCCAGAACACGTCGGCGATGCCGTTGCCGTAGGCGTTCTCGATGATGACGCGGATGCCGTCGGGCAGCTCGGAGACGTGGGGGATGCCGCCGCCGGCGAGGCCCTTCAGGGCGTCGACGTCTTCAGGAGAGGTGGGCGTGTAGCTCTTCAGGCCGGACGTGATGTGCGTCGTGACCTGCGTGGCCAGCAGCGAGCCCATGATCGTGACGCCGATGGTGCCGGCGATCGTACGGAAGAAGTTCACGTTCGAGCTCGCGGCACCCAGCTGCGAGGCGGGGGTGTCGTTCTGCACGACGAGCGTGAGGTTCTGCATGACCATGCCGAGGCCGGCGCCGAGCACGACCATGTAGACGCTGACCCAGAGGTAGTCGGTGTCGTAGCTGAGCGTCGTCATGAGGTAGGAGCCGGCGACGACCAGCACCGAACCGAGGAGCATGAAGCGCTTCCACTTGCCGAACTTGCTGATGAGTGCGCCGATGACGATCGAGGCGCCCATCTGGCCGACGATCATCGGGATCGTCATGAGCCCCGACTCGGTGGGGGTCGCGCCGCGCGCCAGCTGGAAGTACTGGGCGAGGAACACGCTCGTGGCGAACATCGAGACGCCGATCGCGACCGAGGCGATCACGGCGAGCGTGAAGGTGCGGTTCTTGAAGAGCGTCATCGGCACGATGGGCTCGGGAACGAAGAACTCGGTGATGATGAAGCCGATGATCGCGAGCGCCGAGACGCCGATCATCACGTAGCTCGTCATCGAGTCCCACTCGAACTCGCTGCCGCCGAGCGACACCCAGACGAGCAGCAGCGAGACGCCGACGGCGAGCAGCACGATGCCGAGGTAGTCGATCTTCACGGCGCGCTTCGGCATGGGCGGCAGGTGCAGGGTGCGCGAGATGACGATGAGCGCGATGATCGCGAGCGGCACGGGCAGGAAGAAGTTGGCGCGCCAGCCCCAGGCGTCGGTGATGACGCCGCCGAGCAGCGGGCCGCCGATGGTCGCGACGGCCATGATGCCGCCGACGAAGCCCATGTACTTGCCGCGCTCGCGCGGCGAGATGATGACGGCGATGAGGATCATGACGAGCGACATGAGGCCGCCCGCGCCGAGGCCCTGGATCACGCGCACGGCGATGAGGGTCGAGGTGTCCTGGGCGAAGCCCGCGATCGCGGTGCCGACGACGAACAGGCCGATCGCCGCCATGAGCAGCGCCTTGCGGTTCACCAGGTCGGCGAGCTTGCCCCAGATCGGGGTGGAGACGGCCATGGCGAGCAGGCTCGCGGTGATGACCCAGGTGTAGGCGGTCTGGTCGCCGCCGAGGTCGGCGATGATGAGCGGCATCGAGGTCGAGACGACCGTGCCGGAGATGACCGCGACGAACATCGCCACGACCAGGCCGGAGATGGCGATGATCACCTCGCGGGGGGTGCGTTGCGCCGGCGCGTCCGGCACGACCGGCGTGGTGCCGGTCGTGGGCTGTTCTGCCACTGAAGTCACGTGCGATTCCTTACGTCTTGCGTGTTCCACATAGTTGATATTCAACAACTATATATAAATGGTTGCATTGAGTCAACTTTGGACCTCGGTCAACTATTCCCTCCGGCACCGGTCGAATGCACGGATGCCGCGGGTCGCTGCCCGCTCGGCCGCCACCGAAGGCTGCCGACCGGTCTGGTGCGCACGTCGCACCCGGCGTTAGGCTCGTCGCAGAACGCCTGGGGGGGTGGGTCGGCATGTCGGGACATGAGTCGGTGCGGCACCGCAGCAGTCCGGTCGTCGGTCGGCGCCTGCGGCTCATCCGACTCGCGCTCGCCGCCCTCGTCGTCACCGGCGCCGGCGCCGCGGCCACCATGGCGGCCTGGACCGACAGCACGTTCTTCACCACCACCGTCTCCTCCGGCACGATCGACCTTCAGGGGGCGGTCGACTACCTCGATCCCGCGAACCCGGGACCGGTGCCCGACGGTCTCGACTGGCAGCAGTTCCCCGGGCCCGACCCCGCGAACAGCGGCGAGATCGAGCGCTTCGTGCCGCCCGCCATCGACTTCCAGAACCTCGGCCCCGGGCAATCGAGGAGCGCGACGATCTGGGTCCGCAACGCGGGTTCGCTGCCGCTCGGCATGCTCTTCGACGCGGCCGACGCGGCCGACGTGTCCTGGACGGGGGCGAACCTGTTCCCCGATCCGCCGACCGTCGCGGTCTCGGCGATCGACCGGAACGGCACGGTCGTCCCGTCGATCGACGGGTGGGTGCTCCGCGGCGGCGACTGGCTGACGATCACGGTCACCGTGACGACGCCGGAGGACTGGGCTCAGGAGAACGCCGGCAGGGCCGGGCAGCTCGCCCTCGTCCTCGAGGCGACCACCGAAGGCGTGACGACCGACTGACCGACCTCGAAACCTCCACAACTCGACAACCACAGGCGGCCACCCGGGGGAGGCGGCCGCGAACCTCGGCCTGGCGGTCGCAGACGAAGGGAAATGACATGTCAACTCGTACTCCCGAGCAGGCGCGCAAGCGTCGGCTCATCACCGGAATCTCGCTCGCGGCCGTCGCCGTGCTCGGCGTCGGGGCCGCGATCACCACCGCGGCCTGGACCGACAACGTCTGGTTCAGCGCGACCGCGAACACGTCGTCCATCGAGTTGCTCGGCGCCGTCGGCGAGACCGAACCCGCTCCCGGCGACGCGGCATGGGAAGAGGCCGACGAGGAGAGCACGGCCGTCGTGATCCCTGCAGCGTCGTTCGCCGATCTCGTGCCGGAGGAGACCCGTGCGGTGCAGATCTGGCTCTGGAACGACTCGACCGTCGACCTGAGCGTGGAGCTGGCCACCCTCGACCTGACCGGCAACCCGCTCTTCGACCCGTCGCTGACCACTCCGTCGTCGCCCGCGGCGATCGGCGTGTTCACGGACGAGGCCGGGACGACCGCCTATACGACGACGGTCATCCCGGCGGGTGACACGCTCGGCCTGTGGGTCGTGGTGCAGACGCCCGACTGGGTCTCGCCCGCCGACGATGCCATGCAGGACGTCACGTCACCCGCTGTGCCGCTGCAGTTCATCGGTTCGACGGTTCCCACCCCGTAGCAGGGCGGAATCCTTCCCGCGCATCCGGTGACGGATGCCGCGGCAGGCTGAGACGAGTTCGCATGTCGAGCACGAGCACGCACGTGCGTCGCGGGGCCCTCACGTGGGCCGCCGCGATGCTCGCCGTGCTCGCCGGTGCCCTCCTGCTCGCCGTCGGAGCCGCAACCACCTCTCGCGCCGTCGAGCCGGTGGAGTTCACCCTCGTGTTCGACGACCTCTCGCCGGGCGAGACCCGCACCGAGTCCGCCGTCGCCACCCTCGAGCGCGACGCGACCCTCACCTCGATCGCATGGGTGGAGCGCACGGGCCTGCTGGCCGACGGCTCGCTCGACGTCACGGTCTGCCGCGACGACGTGTGCACCGCGCTCGCCGGCTTCGTCGAGACGCCCATGTCGGCAGGTGCGCTCGACGTGTCGGTGACGGTCGTCGCCGCTGCGGACGTATCGCCCGACGACGACGGCACGGCGCTCGGACGGCTCACGTTCGTCGCCGACGACGACGGGCTCGCCCCGACCGGTGCCTCGCTCGCCGCGTTCGTCTGGGGGGTCGCGCTGCTCGCGACCGGCGCGCTGCTGGCCGGTGTCGCAGCCGCCAGAGGTCGCGCGCGCGCCTCGGAGGGGACGCCATGAGGGTGCTGCGCGCGATCGGGAGCACCATGCTCTGGGTGCTCGCGGGACTCGGCGTGCTGTCGGGGCTGATGTGGGGCGCGAGTGCGCTCGGCCTCCTGCACCCGCTCATCGTCGTCTCGGGCTCGATGCAGCCCGGCATCCGAACGGGCGACCTCGTCGTCGGCGTGCCTCGAGCGATCGAGGAGGTGACGCCCGGCGACGTGATCACCCTGACGAGCACGCAGACGCGGAAGCTCGTGACGCACCGGGTGGTCGCGATCGAGCCGAGCGCCGGCGGGTTCGCGGTCACGATGAAGGGCGACGCGAACGACGCAGCGGATGCCGAGGCATACGCGGTCCCGGCGGGTTCCCGAGTGCCGACACCCCTGTTCGTCGTCCCGGGCGGCGGCTTCGTCGTGGAGACCATCAGCCGACCGCCCGTGGCGATCCCGCTGCTGATCGCCCTCGCCGCGCTCGTGGGGCTCGCGATGCTGCCGTCTGGGCGGCCGCGCGACGACGAGGCGGATGACGGTGCGGACTCCCCGACGGATGCCGCGGCATCCGTCGAGCATGCGCCATCGGTGAGCGGGGGCGGCGCATGAGCGCCCGGGTACGTCGGTGGCGGGCGCTCGCCGCGTTCGCGGCGATGGCGGCGATGGTCGGCGGCGCCGCGTCGATCTCGACGACGACGGCGGCGTGGGTCGACCGCACGACGTTCCACGCCGAGGCGAGTTCGCTCGAGACGTTCACGCCCGCGGCCGAGACCTCGCACGACCCGATCGCGATGTCGCCTGGCCTCGAGTTCTCGGTGCTGCAGCAGCCGACGCAGGCGCCGAACGACGCGGACGTCTGCGTGCAGCGGATGTCCGTGACGAACACCACCGCGGAGCCGCTCGAGTGGTGGGTGGAGTTCGACGTCGACCTCCCGCCGCTGTGGGGACTCGACCCGACGGTGCCGGGTGCGTTCTCGTTCGACCGTATCCGCACGATCTCGTTCGATGCGGGAACAGGCGTCTGGCGGATCGGCGGAATCGAGGCGGACACGCAGATCGTGCAGCCGGGGGCCAGTATCGGAGGCATCGGGTACTGCACGACGACCAGTGGGCCGCAACTGCCAGACGATCCAGCCCTCTACGAGGTCGAGGTCTCGAGGGCGCCACTCGGCGTCCAGTCCTGCGTGTCGATCCACGTGGCGACGACCTTCCCGTGGGCGATCGTCTGGAGCACGCGGGTCGACATGCTCGACTATTACACCGATGCCGAACTCGCCGGCCGGACGGAGCTCACCGCGTCTCAGGCCGTGGCGACGCCAGTCGCCGGCGATCCGTACGTCTTCGACGTCGTCGGCGACGACTCTTCGCGCATGATCGCCGCGCCATGGGGCGATCGCGACCTCGTTCGTGCGGTGTGCCTGCAACCGCCGACGGCGCCGGACGCCCCATAGGGCGCCGGGCTCCCCGGAGACGACCCGACCGGCGTCGATTTGGCCGAGCACGCGACATCCGGTAATGTTGTCCGAAGCCGAAGACCGCTGGTTGTCGCGCCGCTCGGGTTCCACACCCGAAGAGCCGACCGAAGTCTTGCGAAAGCAAGGGCCCGCGCAGGTGTGACGAAGACTTTCCGATGCGAATCGGGCCAGGCTCCGCGCAACTGCGCCGGAGCCTTTTTGTTTGTCCGCGAGACCTCGTCGCCAGCCGTGATCCGAAGCCGTGCATCGCAACAGTGATGCACGTTGAGTACACAAGGAGTGGCCATGGCGAACAAGGAAGCCTCGGTTGCCGAACTCACGAACCTGTTCGAGAGCTCCGCAGCCGTTCTGCTGACCGAATACCGCGGCCTGACGGTTGCACAGCTCAAGCAGCTGCGCAACAGCATCCGTCAGGACGCGAGCTACGCCGTGGTGAAGAACACGCTGACCAAGATCGCCGCGAACAACGCGGGTATCTCGACGCTGGACGACGACCTCACCGGTCCGTCCGCCGTCGCCTTCGTGCACGGCGACTTCGTCGCCACCGCCAAGGCCGTTCGTGACTTCGCCAAGGCAAACCCGAATCTTGTGATCAAGGGCGGCGTCTTCGAGGGCAAGACCCTCAACGCCGACGAGGTCGACAAGTACGCCTCGCTCGAGAGCCGTGAGGTTCTGCTTGCGAAGGCAGCGGGAATGATGAAGGCGACGATGGGCAAGGCTGCCGCCACCATCGACGCGCTTCGCGAAAAGCTGGAGACCGCCGAGGCCGCGTAAGCGCCCGACGATCTCGTTCTACAAACCCCATCTATTAGGAGATACATCATGGCGAAGCTCACCACCGAAGAGCTGCTCGAGCAGTTTGCCGGCCTGACGCTTGTCGAGCTCAGCGAGTTCGTGAAGGCGTTCGAGGAGAAGTTCGAGGTCACCGCTGCCGCTCCCGTCGCCGTTGCCGGCGGCGCTGGCGCTGCTGCTGAAGAGGTTGAGGAGAAGGACTCCTTCGACGTCATCCTCGAGGCCGCAGGCGACAAGAAGATCCAGGTCATCAAGACCGTCCGCGAGCTCACCTCGCTCGGCCTCGGCGAGGCCAAGGCCGTCGTCGACGGCGCTCCCAAGGCCGTGCTCGAGGGCGCGAACAAGGAAGCCGCCGAGAAGGCGAAGGAGGCCCTCGAGGCCGCCGGCGCCACCGTCACCCTCAAGTAATTCCCGCCCTCGCGAGAGGGTTGCGGCTTGAGGTGACCTGCGTCACCTGAACCGAACGGATGCCCCGTGGCTCGTCATGAGCCACGGGGCATCCGTCGTTCTCGGTGTGCTGTTCCTCGCGATGCTCAGTCGTGTTCGCTGCGCACGAGCAGTTCGGCGAGCCCGGCGTACGTGTTCGGTCCGGGCACGCCGTCGATCGGCCCCGCGTACCCGCCGCGCTTCGCGATGCGCTGCAGCGCCTTCCAGGTGTTCGGCCCGGCGGTGCCGTCGATGGGGCCGGTGTAGCCGGCACCGGCGAGCACGGTCTGCACGCCCTTCCAGGAGTTCGGTCCGAGCACGCCGTCGTACGGCCCGAAGTAGCCGCCGATGCGGCCCAGCACCTGCAGCGCCGCGTTCGTGTCGTGTCCGGGCGCACCGTCGACCGGCCCGGCGTACCCGAAGCCGGCGAGCACGGTCTGCACGCCCTTCCAGGACGCCGTGCCCATGACGCCGTCGACGGGGCCGGTGTACCCGCCCTCGGCCGCGAGGCGCTGGAGGGCGCTGAACGTGGCCGGTCCGGGTGCGCCGTCGATGCTGCCGCTGTACCCGTAGCCCTTGCCGGTCTGCTGGAGCGCCCTCCACGTGTTCGGGCCAGGGGCGCCGTCGTTCGGACCGTCGTACCCGCCGGCCCTGGCGAGCCGCTGGAGGGTGATGCCGTCGGTCGACGAGATCGTCGCGGCAGCTTCGGTGGTCATGATCTGCTCCTTCGTCGGGGCATGCGACAGGGGGCCGCAGATCCGGATCCTACGACTCGGCGGCCCGGGCCGCCAGCAGGTCCCGAGACGCTACGCGGCCGGCGCTGCGTCCACGGCCCACGGTGCGCCGAGCTCGCGGAACGTCCTCCCCTCGAGCACGACCCGCTCCGACCACGCCTCGAGGTCGCGCACCACGCGCCGGTCGCCATCGGCATCCGTCACCCGGTCGAAGAAGCGCGGATCGATCGGATGCGCCGGCGCGCCGGTGCGCACCGCCTCGAGCACCCGCATGAAGGCGCCCGTCGCCGCGACGGGCACCAGCAGCCGGTCACCGCGCCGCACGTGGTCGACGAGGTTCTCGAGCAGGCCCGTGCGGGCGTGCGACGTCGTCGCGGGCACCGCGGATCCCGGCCGGAACAGCTGCACGAGGTCCTGCGTGTACCAGAGCACGAGCGTGGCCTCCGAGCCGCGCACGATGACGCACGGCTCCGAGCGGGCGCCGGCCGTCAGGCTCAACGCTCCGGCCACGCGCCGCCCCTCGGCGAGGTCGATGACGAGCGACGACGTGTCGTCGGCCTCGATGTCGTTCGCGCGGTGGAGATCGAGGTGCACGTCCGAGACATCCGTCGTCGACGTCGCGCCGGCGACGGCCAACGAGGTGGCGACCCCGTGGGCGAGCGGATTCGTCACCGCGCCGTCGACGACCGGAAGACCCTCGAGCGTGCGACGCCCGGCCCACGGCGCGCGCCGCCAGTACTGCTCGGTGCGCGCCCACGTGCCGAGCGCGCCGTAGCCGAGGGGCTCGCCGACGGCACCGGAAGCGACCAGGTCGCGCACGGCCGCGATCGCCGACGAGCCGAGGCTCTGGAAGCCGATCTGCACCGCCCTTCGGGTCTCCGCGGATGCCGCGACGAGGCGTTCGAAATCCGCGAGCGTCGGCGTCGGCGGCTTCTCGAGCAGCACGTGGGCTCCGGCCCGCAGCGCCGCGTGGGCGAGGGGGAGGTGCGTGTGCATGGGCGTCGACAGCACGACGATGTCGAGCGACTCGCGCCCGATCATCTCCAGGGCGTCCCGGTAGGCGGCCGCGCCGTCGATGTCGGCCTCCGGTGGCCGGGGATCGGCGACGGCGGCGAGTTCGATGCTCCCGGCGCGCACGAGGTCGAGCGCCGCGGCGACGTGGCTCGCGCCGTGTCCGTGGATGCCGGCGATGCCGACCCTGAGCGGCGCCTCGGTCATGCGTCCACGTCGTCGACGTGCTTGCGGATCCCGTTCGGGTTCGCGAGCGCCGGCTTGAGGTCGAGGCCGGGGATGTCCGCGTTCGCCTCGGCGCCGAGTCGGGTCGCGAGCTGCTCGAGCTCGGCCGGATCGGTGATGATCCGGTCGATCATGAGCGCGTCGAGGCCGAGCTCGAGGCGCCCGCCCTCCGGCACCGCGACGAGGTCGTCCCACGCGAGCGCCGGGCCGATGCCGAGGTACTCGGCGACCCGGGCGAACCAGGGCAGCGGTTCGCGGTCGGCCGGCTGCGCGAGGAGCACCGTCACCTTGCGCTGGGCGTCCGCGACGGCGAGCCACGGCGAGCGGGAGCCGTGGGCGACGGCCTCGCCGACGCCGTCGCGCGTGACGACCGTCGCGTCCCACTTCGGGAAGCGCCAGAACACGCCGCCGTAGCCGGCACCGGCCCGGCCGTTGGTGGCCGGCGAGCCGAACGTGAGCGCGCCGAAGTTCGCGGCGAGCGTCGATCGCCAGCCGAGCATCCACGCGTCGCGCTCGCCCACCTTGGCCTGGCGGCCGGTGAGCCGGCGGACCTCGCTCAGCTGGGCGATCTCGCGTTCGTCGATCCACGTGAGGCGCTCGACGAGGGCGTCGCCCCGGATCTCGAGGTCGTCGCGGCGCTGGATGCCCTGGTTCTCGAGCATGATCGAGCCGACGCCCTGCACGTAGGTGCGCCCGCCCCAGTACGACGTGCCGTTCACGTCGGGCAGGGCGACGCCGATGCCGAAGTGGTGCAGGTGGTCGGTGGGGTGGCTGTCGGTGACGCGGGTTCCGCCGAGCGTCTCGACCGGGTGCAGGAACGGGCGGGGCGAGAGCACGGAGTCGATGCTGCGTCCCTCCTCGTAGCGGGCGACCACGCGGTCGCCGATGCGGAGGATCGGGCGGCCGGGCGAGAGCCATCCGGTGGCCTCCGGCGCCGGTCCGGTGCTGCCGCGCACCTGGAGGATCGTGCGGTACGAGAGCGGATGCGTCGCCGGCGAGCCGGCCATGGCATCGCGCAGGCGACGCCACGACTGCGCTCCGAGCTCGATGCGCGGCACCGACATCGTGGTGAGCGGAGGCGCGGAGAACTTCGCGAGCGGCACGTCGTCGATGCCGGTGACCGAGAGCTCGCCCGGCACGTCGACGCCGAGTTCGCGCAGGCGGGCGAGCAGCCCGAGGGCGATCAGGTCGTTGAAGCCCACGACCGCCGTGGCTCCGGACGAGAGCACGGATTCGGCGGCGCGGTAGCCGTCCTCGATCTGGGAGCCGCCCGCGATGTCCTCGACGTGGAGTTCGGGGTTGCGCGAGAGGAGTTCGGAGAGGCCGCGCCGGCGCATCGCGTCGGCGTGGGACTGCGGCGGCCCGGCGACGTACGCGAGACGGGTGTGCCCGAGCGAGAGCAGGTGCTCGCAGAGGGTGCGCGCGGCGTCGGCGTAGTCGATCGACAGCTCGGCGGCCGGGTCGCTCCGCACCGGGCGGTTCACCACCACGATCGGGCCCGACCTGGCGAGCAGCGCCTCGAGGCGTTCGGCGGGCATGCGCGGGGAGACGAGCACGAGCGCGTCGCAGCGCGATCTCGCCTCGATCGCGATCTCCTCCTCGTCGGCGACCCGCTCGGCGGTGTCGGCGACGAGTACGCGGTAGCCGTCGCGGGCCGCCTCGCGGCTGAGGCCCTTGAGCACGCCCTGGAACATCGGGTTCTCGAGGTCGGGCACGACGAGCGCGACGGTGTTGCTGCGGCCGCGCACGAGGTTGCGGGCCATCTGGCTGGGGGAGTAGTTGAGCTTGTCGATCGCATCGAGCACCTTGGCCGAGATCGACGGGTCGACCGTCTGGTTGCGATTCAGCACTCGCGACACCGAGGCCTGCGAGACGCCCGCGTACTCGGCCACCTGGGCGATGGTGACCTGCCGGTGGGGCGGGTTCGGCACGTGGACCTCCGTCGGTGGTTGGTTCGATCCTGCACCCGACGGCGCGGGTGGGACGTTCCCTGATCGAGCGAGTCTCGAGCAGGGGTGGAGGAGCGGTGAAGAGGATCACCGCTCCTCCGGTGGAGCGGATGCCGCGGCAGGCAGGTCGCGGCATCCGTTCCCTTTCGGGGACTGACGGTCCGGGAGGGCCGTCGGGGTGGGGCGGGTCGCGAGGAGTTCCGTCTCGCGACCCGCCCACATCAGGGGCGGGCGTGGCCCGCCGGATCAGACCGCGGCGTCGTCGAGGGCCCGCTGGAGCTCAACGAGGAAGCTCGCCGCGGCCTCCTCGGGAGTCAGTTCGCCGAAGAGCACCTTCTGGGTGTGCTGGTCGATGATGGCCTCGATGGCGCCGCCGCCCGGCGGGGTGGCCGGCGGGGCATCGCCGACCTCGGGGGCGAGGTCGTCGAGGAACCCGACGACGGTCTGGTTCACCTCGTCGAGCTTGGGCGTGATGTACTCGCGGATCTTCTCGTTCGCGGGCACGCCGCGCTCGGCGAGCAGCAGGTCCGCCGCCTCCTCGCTGTTGGAGAGGAACTCGAGGAACGTGGCGACCTCTGCGGGGTGCTCGGTCTTGGCCGACGCAGACCAGAACATCGACGGCTTGTAGTAGGCCCAGCCCTCAGGTGCGTTCGCGTCGGTCGGCACGCGCAGGGCGACGAGGTCCTGTCCGCTCGCGTCGCGCAGCGCCTGGACCTGGTTCGACCACCACGGGCCGAACGCCGAGGCGTTGGTGCCCGTGAAGGACTCGGCCAGGCCGCCGGACTCGCGTTCGATCGTCGCGGCGGGGTCGGGCGTGGCGCCCGCCTCGGTCGCGTCGAGCAGGAACTGCCACCAGCTCGCGAGGCCCTCCTCGGTCGCGGCGACCTCGCCGTCGGTCGAGTAGAGGGATTCGCCCTGCTGGCGCAGCCAGTTGTTCAGGCCGCCGTCCTCGAAGCCCCACGACTGCGTGCCGACGGTCGAGCCGCCGGAGGCCTTGGCCACTTCCTCGGCCGTCGCGATGAAGTCGTCCCAGGTCCAGGTCGTGTCGTCGGGCACCTCGACGCCGTACTGGTCGAGCAGGTCCTTGTTGGCGATGATCGTGTATGAGTTGATGCCGACGGGCACGCCGTACTGGGTGCCGTCGAGTGCTCCGGTGCCGAGGACCGCGGCCGGGTAGTCCTCGGTCGAGAGGATCGACGAGAGTCCGCCGAGGTCGGAGAGCACGCCGTTGGCCGCGTACGTCGAGAGCTGCTTCTCGTCCATCTGGATGATGTCGGGGATGTCGCCGGCGGCGACCGAGGTCGAGAGCTTGTCCCAGTAGCCGTCCCAGTCGGTGTACTGCGGCTCGATGGTGATGTTCGGGTGCTCGTCCTCGAACGCCGCGATGAGTTCCGCGGTGATGGCGTGGCGGGTGTCGTTGCCCCACCACGTGAACGAGAGGGTCACTGGCTCGTCGCTGAGCTCGAGTTCGGGGGCTGCGCCCTCGCCGCCGGCGTCGTTGCCGGCGCACGCCGTGAGGAGAAGCGTCGCGGCGCCGATGGCTGCGACGAACCCGGCACGGCGTCGTGTGATGCCTCGCATGGTCGGATCCTTCCTGGTGCTGTCTGGGTTGCTCGGGAGATGAGCGTCGTACTGGTGTTGCCGGTGTTGCCGTTGGTGCTGGTGGTGCGACCGGAGGGGCCGGTCACTTGATCCCCGTCGTGGCGATGCCCTTGATGAGGAATCGCTGGCCGAAGAGGAAGATCAGGAAGATCGGGATGAGCGAGACCACGCTCATCGCGAACAGCTCGCCGAAGTCGGTCGAGCTCTGCGCGTCCTGGAACGCGTTGAGCGCGAGCGGCACGGTGTACAGGCTCGGCTTCGTCAGGAAGATCAGCTGGCTGAAGAAGTCGTTCCAGGTCCAGATGAACGTGAAGATCGTGGTCGTCGCGAGGGCCGGGACCATGAGCGGCAGGATGATCTGCAGGAAGATCCGCGGATGCCCCGCCCCGTCGATGCGTGCGGCCTCGTCGAGTTCCCGCGGGATGCCGCGGATGAACTGCACCATCAGGAAGATGAAGAACGCGTCGGTCGCGAGCAGTTTCGGCACGATGAGCGGCAGGAACGTGTTGACCCAGCCGAGCTGCGAGAACAGGACGTACTGCGGCACGATGATCACGTGGATCGGCAGCATGATGCTCAGCAGCATGATCGCGAACCAGAACTTCTTGCCCGTGAACTCGAGCCGCGCGAACGCGTACGCCGCGAGCGAGCATGAGACGAGGTTGCCGACGATCGAGCCGACCACCACGAGTGCCGAGTTCGTCAGGTACACGTTGAACGGGTACGTCAGGGCGTTCCATCCGTCGACGTAGTTCGAGATCTCGAAGCTGTCGAAGACGAGGCCGGGCTCGCGGAAGATCAGTTCGTTGGGCCGGAAGGAGCTGACGACCATCCAGATCACCGGGTAGAGCATCAGCACGGCCGCCGCGATGAGGAACACGTGGCGCAGGATGCTCGTGACCGGCTTCCGGAACGGGTTCCGGCGGCGGCGCTGTTCGCGCACGAGCTCGGGCGGGAGCCCGGTGACGACCGATTCGGTCATCGGCGCGTGGTCGGTCGAGGGGTCAGTCTTGGTCATCGTAGAACACCCAATACTTCGAGGCCCAGAAATTGATGGCGGTGAGCGCGGCGACGATCACCAGGAGCAGCCAGGCCATGGCCGAGGCGTACCCCATGTTGAGGTTCGCGAAGCCCTGCTGGTAGAGGTACAGCGTGTAGAACAGCGTCGAGTCGACCGGGCCGCCCGTTCCGCCCGAGACGACGAACGCCTGGGTGAACGACTGGAACGCGCCGATGAGCTGCAGGATCAGGTTGAAGAAGATGATCGGCGTGAGCATCGGCAGCGTGATGTGCCGGAACTGCTGCCGGCGGCTCGCGCCGTCGACGGATGCCGCCTCGTAGTACATGACGGGGATCTGCCGGAGCCCGGCGAGGAAGATCACCATCGGTGCGCCGAAGGTCCAGACGTTGAGGATCATGAGGGTGCCGAGGGCGGTCTCGGGGTTGGAGATCCAGCCCTGGCCCTCGATGCCGAACCAGCCGAGCACGATGTTGACGAGGCCGTCGACGCCGAAGAGCTGGCGCCAGAGGATCGCGATCGCGACGCTCGCTCCGAGCAGCGACGGCAGGTAGAACGCCGATCGGTACAGCGAGAGGCCGCGGAGTCCGCGGTCGAGCACGATCGCGAGGAGGAGCGCGAGTCCGAGTTGCAGCGGGACCGAGACGAACACGTACTGGAACGTGACGGCGAGGGCCTTGTGCAGCCGCTCGTCCTCGAGCATGCGCACGTAGTTGTCGAGGCCGTTGAAGCGGGGCGGGCTCAGCAGGTTGTACCTGGTGAATGAGAGGGCGAACGACGCGATCATCGGCCCCACGGTGATGAGCGCGAGCCCGATGAACCACGGCAGGAGGAACAGGAACGCGACCTTGTTCTGCTTTCGCTGCCGCGCCACGGGCTGGCCCTTCACGCGGCGGAGTTCGCCGAGCGCGCTCATCGGGGGGCCTCTGGTGCGCCGCAGCCCGCATGGCGGACATCGGCTCGGGTGGGGGAAACCACGGTGTCTCCAGTCATCGACGTCGATCACTTCTCAGAAAGCGCTATCTCGCCTTCGTCCAGTAGTTCTACACGAGGAATCCGGGCATCCGCAAGCGCTTTCCCGAAACTCATCCCGCTGGAGATGCGAATCCGAGAAAGCGCTTCACGAGATTACTTAGCTTGGCTATGTATAATCGGTTCGTGACCTCAGAACTCCGCGCCGTGCTCGGCGACCTCATCTCGGTGAACAACCGCCTCACGCGACTCGCGGCATCCGTCAGCGGCAATGCCGAGTCGCCCGCGATCTGGCGCACCATCAGCGTGCTGCGCGACCTCGGCCCGATGCGCCTCGGCGAGCTCGCCCTGGTGAGCCGCGTCAGCCAGCCCACGATGACCAAGCTCGTGCACACGCTCGACGAGCGCGGGTGGATCCGGCGCATCGCCGACTCGGGCGACGCCAGGGCCTGGCTCATCTCGGCCGACCCCTCCGGCATCGCGGCGCTCACGGCCTGGCGCGACGAGATCACCGAGGCGCTCGAGCCCACGTTCGACGACCTCACCGACGACGAGGTCGCGACGCTCGCGGCATCCGTCGAGATCGTGCGATCGCGCCTCGAGCGCGCCCGCGAGGCGCTCCGCGAGGGCAAGTCGGCATGAGCGCGCAGACCGCCTCCATCCCCGTCGCACCCGTCGCCGCGCACGGCTCGGGCCACGGCTCCCACGGCTCCCACGGCTCCGGTCACGGCTCGACCGGCTCGATCCTGAAGCAGCCGAAGGCCGTCTGGGCCGTCGCGTTCGCCAGCGTCATCGCGTTCATGGGCATCGGGCTCGTCGACCCGATCCTGCCCGCGATCGCCGCGAGCCTGCAGGCAACGCCGACCGAGACCGAGATGCTCTTCACGAGCTACCTGCTGGTCACCGGCCTGGCGATGCTCGGCACGAGCTGGGTCTCGAGCCGCATCGGCGCGAAGAAGACGCTGCTCATCGGGCTCGCGATCATCGTCGTGTTCGCCGCAGCGGCCGGGCTCTCGCAGAACGTCGAGGAGATCATCGGCTTCCGCGCCGGCTGGGGCCTCGGCAACGCGCTGTTCATCTCGACCGCGCTCGCGACGATCGTCGGCGCCGCCTCGGGCGGCACCGGGTCGGCGATCATCCTCTACGAGGCCGCGCTCGGGCTCGGCATCGCCATCGGGCCACTGCTCGGCGGGCTGCTCGGCAACCTCAGCTGGCGGGGCCCGTTCTTCGGCACCGCGGTGCTCATGGCGATCGGGTTCATCGCGATCCTCGTGCTGCTCCGGCGCGAGCCCGAAGGCGAGCGACCGGTGCCGACGAGGCTGTCGGCTCCGATCCGCGCCCTGCGGCAGCCCGCGCTCGCGGTGCTCGCCGGGGCGGCGCTGTTCTACAACATCGGCTTCTTCGTGCTGCTCGCGTACTCGCCGTTCCCGCTCGGGTTCGACGCGCTCGGGCTCGGCTTCACGTTCTTCGGGTGGGGCGTCGCGCTGGCGATCACCTCGGTCTTCGTCGCCCCGCTCCTCACGGCACGGATGCCGCGCACCCGCGTGCTCTGGATCGCGCTGCCCATGCTGGCGGTCGTGCTCGCGGCGGCGGGCCTGTCGATCTCGTCGCCCGCGTGGCTCGTGGTCTGGATCGTGGTCGGCGGACTCGTGCTCGGCGTGCTGAACACGGTGCTGACCGAGTGCGTCATGGAGGCGACCGACCTGCAGCGCTCGGTCGCGTCGAGCGCCTACTCGGCCGTGCGGTTCCTCGGCGGTGCGGTGGCGCCGCCGGCCGCGGCCGAGCTCGCGCGCCTCATCTCGCCCGAGGCGCCGTACTACGCGGCCGCCGGCTCCGTCGTCGTCGCGACCCTCATCGTCGTGCTCGGGCACCGCGCGCTTCGTCGGGTCGACGGCGCGTCCGAGCCCGCACTCGTCGAGGCCGAGGCGATCGCCGCGGGCGACGCGACCTGAGCCGCGGCCCCGGCGCGATGAGGCGCGTCCCGGCTTCGCCGGCCGTCAGCCGGCGACCGGGCGCGAGGTGCTGCCGCGCACGATGAGCCGCGTCGGCATGGGTGCGCCCGAGTCGGGCAGCGGGTCGGCCTGGGCCTCGCCGCCGAGCATGCGCAGGGCGACCTCGACGGCCAGCCGGCCCTGATCGCTCGGCGACTGCGCGATCGTCGTGAGGTCGAACAGTTCGGCGTGCTCGTGCCCGTCGACGCCGATCACCGAGAGGTCGCGCGGCACCGACAGCCCGAGTCGCTCGGCCGCCCGGATCACCCCGAACGCCATCTCGTCGGATGCCGCGAACACCGCGGTCGGCCGGTGCGCCGGGTGTCCGAGCAGCTGCAGTCCGGCCTCGAACCCGCCGGGCATGCTCATGGCCGCCTCGACGACGATCGCACCCGGCCCGCCCGCCGGATCCTCCTCGGAGCGCAGGGGGAGGCCCGCGGCATCCGTCGCCTCGAGGAAGCCGGCCGCCCGCAGCCCCGGAACGCTGCGAGGGGCGCTCATCGCGCCGAGGCCCGCGAGGTGCGCGATGCGCGTGTGCCCGAGGTGCAGCAGGTGCGAGGCGGCGAGCACGCCGACGTCGTGGTCGTCGATCGAGAGGCGCGCGGTCACCTCGCCGCTGCCGCCGATGCAGACGACGGGCTTCTCGCGGCGCTCGAGCCCGCCGATCTCGCCGTCGCTGAGGTCGACGCCGATCACGATCACCGCGTCGACGCGCTTGCGGGCGAGGAAGAAGTCGAACACGCGCGACCGGTCGGGCCCGGAGATCGGGAGGTTGTAGAGCGTGAGGTCGTATCCGGCGGCGAGCAGCGTGCGCTCGATGCCGTCGAGCACGGCCCCGAAGAACCAGCGGTTCACGAACGGGATCACCACGCCGATGTTCTTCGTCCGCCCCGTCACGAGGCTCGCGGCGTCGGGCGAGGCGATGTAGCCGATCTCGGATGCCGCGTGCACGACCCGCAGTCGGGTCTGCTCCGCGACGTGGCCTCGGCCCGAGAGCGCGCGCGACGCGGTGGCCTTCGAGACGCCCGCGAGTCGCGCGACATCGCTGATGGCCGGCATCGCGCCTCCCTCCCTCGGGCAGCATCCGCTCACGATGCTAGTGCTCCCGGCGTGAAAGGTGGAACCGGTTCCGGAGTGGTGTCCAATGGCGGGGCTCCGGAGAGAGAGCGTTCTCATCTCACCGTGACCGGGAGGTCATCATGTGGCCGGATCGTGATGGCGCACGGGTTGTGCCGTCTCGCACGCGTCCCCTACCGTTGACGATGGAACCGGTTCCGGATCCGCCCCTGCACCACATTCGCTACTCGACGAGGAGAAGACATGAGACTCAGAGGGCACCGCCGGCTGACGGCGTCGCTCGTGGCGGCCGCAGCAATCGGCCTCACGCTCACGGCCTGCACCGGTGACATCGCAGATGAAGGCTCCGCAGACGCAGACTGCTCCGACTACGAGACCTACGGCACGTTCGACGGCGCCGAGGTCACGGTCGCGGGCACCATCCTCGACCTCGAGGCCGACCGACTCAACGAGTCGTGGGCCGACTTCGAGCAGTGCACGGGCATCTCGGTCGAGTACCAGGGCTCGAGCGAGTTCGAGGCCCAGATCGCCGTGCTCGCCGAGGGCGGCAACGCCCCCGACGTCGGCATCGTGCCGCAGCCGGGGCTGCTCGCGCGTCTCGCCGAGGGCGGCTGGCTGATCCCGGCGTCGCAGCCGGTCGAAGACAACGTCGACGAGTTCTGGTCCGAGGACTGGAAGAACTACGGCACCTACGACGGCACGTTCTACGCGGCACCGCTCATGGCCAGCATCAAGGGCTACGTCTGGTACTCGCCGGCCGAGTTCGAGGAGAAGGGCTACGAGATCCCGAAGACCCTCGACGAGCTCACCACGCTCTCCGAGACCATCGCGGCCGACGGCGACCACAAGCCGTGGTGCGTCGGCCTCGAGTCCGGTGAGGCCACCGGCTGGCCGGGCACCGACTGGGTCGAGGACTACATGCTGCGCCTGAACGGCGCCGACGCCTACGACCAGTGGGTCACGCACGAGATCCCGTTCAACGACCCGCAGGTCGCCGCCGCGTTCGACGCGGTCGGTGGCTACCTCAAGAACGAGGACATGGTCAACGGCGGCATCGGCGACGTGTCGACGCAGGTCACCGAGGCGTTCCAGACCGCGGGTCTGCCGATCCTCGACGGCGAGTGCTCGCTGCACCACCAGGCCTCGTTCTACGAGACCTTCTGGAACCCCGACGGCGGAGACGACGTGAAGGTCGCGTCCGACGGCGACGTGTTCGGCTTCCTGCTCCCGCCGGCCAACGCCGACGACCCGCTGTCCGTCACCGGCGGCGGCGAGTTCCCGGTCGCGTTCCGTGACGCCGAAGAGGTCGAGGCGTTCCGCGCCTACCTCTCCAGCGACCTCTGGGCCAACAACCGCGTGAGCCTCGGCGGCGTCATCAGCGCCAACAAGGGCGTCGACCCCGAGAACGCATCCAGCGAGCTGCTGACGCAGTCGATCGAGATCCTCCAGGATCCCGAGACCACGTTCCGGTTCGACGGGTCCGACCTGATGCCCGGTGCCGTCGGCGCCGACTCCTTCTGGAAGGGCATCGTCTCGTGGGTCGGCGGAGAGAGCACCGAGCAGGTGCTCGACACCATCGAGTCCACGTGGCCGAGTAGCTGATCGACCCCGTGTCGCGCCCGGCGCAAGGCGGGCGTACGGCATAGTCGAGGGGTGGGGTTCGAAGAGCCCCACCCCTCGGCGAACCCACCTTCAGTGACTGAATTTCAACGAAGAATTCGGGAGGCGCGATGACCACGGCCGATCTCCTCGGCAAGATCCTGCAGGTGGTGATGGGGCTCGTCGTGTTCGCGGCGATCGTCGGCCTCCTCATCTTCTTCATCGACAAGGCGCCCAAGAAGGGGCGCGACTACTGGCAGCTGGTGGGGTTCCTCGCGCCGGCGCTGATCCTCGTGTCGGTGGGCCTGATCTATCCGGCGATCCGCACGAGCATCCTCGCGTTCCAGACCAACGCGGGCGACTTCACGTTCGACAACTTCGTGTGGGCGTTCACGCAGCCCGCCGCCATCCGCACGCTCATCAACACCGTCATCTGGGTGCTGCTCGTGCCGACGTTCGCCACGGCCGTCGGGCTCGCGTACGCGGTCTTCATCGATCGCTCACGCGGCGAGAAGTTCTACAAGGCGATCCTGTTCATGCCGATCGCGATCTCGTTCGTCGGCGCGAGCGTCATCTGGAAGTTCGTCTACGAGTACCGCTCCGGCGACCGCGAGCAGATCGGCCTCCTGAACGCGATCGTCGTGGCCTTCGGCGGTGAACCGGTGCAGTGGCTGCAGACCGACCCGATCAACACGATCCTGCTGATCGTGGTCATGATCTGGGTGCAGACCGGCTTCGCGATGGTCGTGCTGAGCGCGGCCATCAAGGGCATCGCGACCGAGCAGCTCGAAGCGGCCCAGCTCGACGGCACCAACGGCTGGCAGCGCTTCACGAACGTGATCGTGCCCGGCATCCGCGGATCGCTCGTGGTCGTGCTCACGACGATCTCGATCGCGACGCTCAAGGTGTTCGACATCGTGCGCACGATGACCGCCGGAAACTTCAACACGAGCATCGTGGCCAACGAGATGTACACCCAGGCGTTCCGTGCGAGCGAGATCGGTCGAGGTTCGGCGCTCGCGCTCATCCTCTTCGTCATGGTGCTGCCGATCGTCATCTACAACGTGAACGTGCTCCGCAAGCAGAGGGAGATCCGATGAGCATCGCCCCGCCCGACCTGCCGGTCGGCAAGAACCGAGGCGCACTCGACGCGACCGCCGACGCCGAGGCCTCCGGATACGTCGAACCGAAGACCATCCGGGTCAAGAAGCGGCTCACCTCGCGCACCGCGACGATCGCCTCGATCATCATCGCGCTGCTCTGGACCATCCCGACCTTCGGCCTCTTCATCTCGTCGTTCCGGCCTGCGGAGCTGATCCGCACGACGGGCTGGTGGACCATCTTCACCAACCCGGGCTTCACGCTCGAGAACTATCAAGACGTGCTGCTGTCGACGTCGTCGTCATCGCCGCAGCTCGGCTCGTACATCGTGAACTCGATCGCGATCGCGCTGCTCGCGACGATCATCCCGCTCGTGTTCGCGTCGATGGCGGCCTACGCATTCGCGTGGATGCGGTTCCGCGGGGTGGGCGTGCTGTTCGTCGTCATCTTCGCGCTGCAGATCATCCCGCTGCAGATGGCCCTCGTGCCGCTGCTGCAGATCTTCTCGACCGTGCTGCGGCCGATGCAGGCGTGGCTGCACGACGTCGTGCCGATCATCCCCGAGCAGAACTACCTGCCGCTGTGGGTCGCGCACTCGATCTTCGGGTTGCCGCTCGCGATCTTCCTGCTGCACAACTTCATCTCCGAGATCCCGGCCGACGTCATCGAGGCCGCGAGGGTCGACGGCGCGACCCACGGGCAGATCTTCTTCCGCATCGTGCTGCCGCTCTCGGTTCCGGCGATCGCGTCGTTCGCGATCTTCCAGTTCATCTGGGTCTGGAACGACCTGCTCGTCGCGTTGATCTTCTCCGGCGGCACGCAAGACGTCGCGCCACTCACCCAACGATTGGCGGAGCTCACCGGCACGAGAGGGCAGGACTGGCAGCTGTTGACCGCGGCCGCCTTCATCTCGATCATCATTCCGCTGATCGTGTTCTTCAGCCTCCAGCGGTACTTCGTGCGAGGGCTACTCGCGGGGTCGACGAAGGGGTAGGTCCGACACCGAGAGCAGGGGGAGACGGATGCCGCGGGCGGGGGCTCGCGGCATCCGTTCACTGTCTGAACCAGCTGCCCCCTCACCTTTTCAGGACCACAGCGGTCATGGCTGCATATTGCGCGCATGACCGATGTGGTCCTGAAAAGGTGGGAGAGGGGAGAGGGTCCCAGGGCCGACGTAGGGTTGGCCCATGAGCATGCATGGAGCCGGCGACGGGCCGCCCGGCGCCCAGACCGGCAAGTTCGGCAAGCCGCGCACCCGCATCTCGGCCGCCGACGAGTCGGCGCAGCGCGCCGCGAACGCCGATGCACCCGTGATCCCGAACCTGCTCGGCCGCATCTCCGAGCTCTTCGCGCCGCACCGTTCTGCGCTCGCCCTCACGGTGGTGCTCGTGCTGGTGGCCGCCGGGCTCAGCGTGATCCCTCCGCTGCTCACGCAGCGCGCGTTCGACGACGGGCTCTTCCCGGTCGACCCGGCCGAACCCGGCCAGGTGACCGCCCCGAACATCCCCGTGCTGGCGTGGACGGTGGGCGCCATGATGGCCGTCTACATCGTCTCGGCGCTGCTCGCGGTCTGGCAGACCTGGCTCACCTCGACCATCGGCAACAAGGTCATGGGCGCGCTCCGCGTGCGCATGTTCACGCACCTGCAGTCGATGGAGCTCAGCTTCTTCACGCGCACGAAGACCGGCGTCATCCAGTCTCGCCTGCAGAACGACGTCGGCGGCGTGGCGTCGGTGCTCACGAACACCGTGTCGAGCGTGCTCGGCAACACGGTCACGGTGATCTCCGCGTTCATCGCGATGTGGCTGCTCAACTGGCAGCTCACGCTCGTCGCGCTCGTGCTGATGCCGTTCATGGTCATCGCGCAGCGCCGGGTGGGCAAGGTGCGCGCGCGCATCGCGGGCCAGACGCAGGAGTCGCTGTCGGAGATGACCGCGATCACGCAGGAGACGCTGAGCGTCTCGGGCATCCTGCTGTCGAAGTCCTTCACCCGCCAGCAGAACGAGATCGACCGCTACGCCGCCGAGAACCGCAACCAGATCGGCTTGCAGGTGCGTCAGCAGATGACGGGCCAGTGGTTCTTCGCGCTGGTGAACATCTTCATGTCCTCGATCCCCGCGATCGTCTACCTCGTCGCCGGCCTGCTGATCTCGAACGGCGCTCCGGATGTCACGGCGGGCACGATCGTGGCGTTCACGACCGTGCAGGCGCGCCTGCTGTTCCCGCTCATGGCCCTCATGCGCGTCTCGCTCGACCTGCAGACCTCGAGTGCGCTGTTCGCGCGCATCTTCGAGTACCTCGACCTCCGCCCGGCGATCACCGATGCCCCGAACGCCCGCGAGGTGGCGCCAGGCCCCCAGCTCGGGCGGGTGGAGTTCGAGGACGTGACCTTCCGGTACCCCGACGCCACCGATGACACGACGCCCACGCTCGACGGCGTGAGCTTCGCGATCGAGCCGGGCCAGTACGCGGCGTTCGTCGGCCCGTCGGGCGCCGGCAAGACGACGGTGTCGTACCTCGTTCCGCGTCTCTACGAGGCGACCGGGGGCACGGTGCGCTTCGCGGGCGACGACGTGCGCGAACTGCGGCACGGCTCCCTGGTCGACAGCATCGGCATCGTCAGCCAGGAGACCTACCTCTTCCACGCGTCGATCGCCGAGAACCTGCGTTACGCGAAGCCCGATGCGACGGATGCCGAGCTCGAGGCCGCGGCGCGCGCGGCGAACATCCACGAGACGATCGCGTCGTTCCCCGACGGCTACGACACGACCGTCGGCGAACGCGGATACCGCCTCTCGGGCGGCGAGAAGCAGCGCATCGCGATCGCGCGCGTGCTGCTGAAGGACCCGCCGGTGCTCGTGCTCGACGAGGCGACGAGCGCGCTCGACACGATCTCCGAGCGCGTCGTGCAGCAGGCGCTCGACGACGCCGCGAAGGGTCGCACGACGATCGCGATCGCGCATCGGCTCTCGACGGTCGTCGCGGCCGACGTCATCTTCGTCGTGGTCGCCGGCCGCATCGTCGAGCGCGGCACGCACGCCGAGCTCGTCGCCGCCGACGGCGTGTACGCGACGCTCTCGCGTCAGCAGGAGCAACTGCCCACGAGCACGGGTTGGCGCTAGGCTCGACAGCACGGCCGGGGAACGCCGATGAGGGCGAGGGGGATCCGATGAGCGGTGCCAACAGCGATGCGCAGAAGCTGCCGAAGGGCGTCAACCGGAAGGTCATCGGGCTCGCAGCGGCGGGCGCCGTCGGCGGATTCCTGTTCGGCTTCGACTCCTCGGTGGTCAATGGCGCGGTCGACGCCATCCAAGACGAGTTCGCCCTCTCGGCGGCGATAACCGGCTTCGCCGTCGCGAGCGCCCTGCTCGGCTGCGCGCTCGGTGCAGAGCTCGCCGGGCGCCTGGCCGACCGCTTCGGCCGCATCCCGGTGATGATCATCGGCGCCGTGCTCTTCCTCATCTCCTCGCTCGGAGCCGGTTTCGCCTTCGGCGTCGTCGACCTGATCATCTGGCGCGTGCTGGGCGGCGTCGGCATCGGCATCGCCTCGGTCGTGGCGCCCGCGTACATCGCCGAGATCTCGCCGAGTGCGATCCGCGGCCGGCTCGCGTCGCTGCAGCAGCTCGCGATCGTCTTCGGCATCTTCGCCGCCCTGCTCTCCGACTCGCTGTTCGCGGCGGCCGCGGGCGGCGCCGACCAGCCGTTCTGGTTCGGCCTCGAGGCGTGGCGGTGGATGTTCATCGCCTGCGCGGTGCCCTCGATCGTCTACGGCGTTATCGCCCTGCTGCTGCCCGAGTCGCCGCGCTACCTGGTCAAGGCAGGTCGCGAGAAGCAGGCCGAAGAGGTGCTGAAGCGCATCGGCACCCCCGACCCGGCGAAGGCCGTCGCCGACATCACCGGATCCCTGCACAAGGACGAGGTCGCCGAGTCGCAGGGCACGCTGCGCGGCCCCGTGCTTGGCCTCAAGGGCATCGTGTGGATCGGCATCCTGCTGTCGGTGTTCCAGCAGTTCGTCGGCATCAACGTGATCTTCTACTACTCGACGACCCTCTGGAAGGCCGTCGGGTTCGACGAGTCCGACTCCTTCACGATCAGCGTGTTCACGTCGGTGACGAACATCGTGGTGACCTTCATCGCGATCGCCCTGGTCGACAAGGTCGGCCGGCGCCCGCTGCTGCTCATCGGCTCCACGGGCATGGCGGTGACCCTCGCGACGATGGCGATCGCGTTCGCCAACTCGGTCACGGTCGACGGCGAGGTGAGCCTTCCGGGCGCATGGGGCCCGGTCGCACTCGTCGCCGCGAACCTCTTCGTCGTCGCATTCGGCTTCTCGTGGGGCCCGCTCGTGTGGGTGCTGCTCGGGGAGATCTTCCCGAACAGCATCCGTGGGCGTGCGCTCGGCCTCGCGGCCGCCGCGCAGTGGATCGCGAACTTCCTCGTCACGGTGTCGTTCCCGGCCATGTCGGAGTTCTCGCTGTTCTGGACCTACTCGATGTACGCGGCCTTCGCGGTGCTCTCGTTCATCTTCGTGCTCTGGAAGGTGCCCGAGACCAAGGGCATGGCGCTCGAGGACTCCGAGGCGGTGTTCGCGGCCGGCACGGCGCGCGACAAACGTCGTCGAGCGAGCCAAGCCGCCGCAGGGTAGGGTGTCTCTCGTGCTGCTCACGTGTTGTTGTTGTCGTCGCTTCGACCGACCATGACCTGTCGCGCCCTGCGCCCGCTGAGCGGGCCTCGCATGGCGCACCACGATGACGACACCCAGGGGAGAACCCTCCAATGAAGTACGCAGAATCCATCGTCGACCTCGTCGGCAACACGCCGCTCGTGAAGCTCAGCCACGTGGTCGTTGGCGCCACCGAGGCGACTGTGCTCGCGAAGCTCGAGTACCTGAACCCCGGCGGGTCGGTCAAGGACCGCATCGCCTCGCGCATGATCGAGGCCGCCGAGCGCGACGGCCTGCTGCAGCCCGGCGGCACGATCGTCGAGCCGACCTCGGGCAACACGGGCGTGGGCCTGGCGCTCGTCGCCCAGCAGCGCGGCTACCGCTGCATCTTCGTCGTGCCCGACAAGTTCGGTGAGGAGAAGCGCAACGTGCTCACGGCCTACGGCGCCGAGGTCGTCGTGACGCCGACGTCGGTCGCTCCCGACGGCCCCGAGTCGTACTACAGCGTCTCCGACCGCATCGTGCGTGAGACGCCCGGCGCCTACAAGCCGAACCAGTTCGCGAACCCGAACGGCCCGCGCTCGCACTACGAGACCACTGGCCCCGAGATCTGGGACGACACCGAGGGGCGCGTCACGCACTTCGTCGCCGGCATCGGCACCGGCGGCACGATCACCGGCACCGGTCGCTACCTGCGCGAGGTGTCGGGCGATCGGGTGCGCGTGATCGGCGCCGACCCCGAGGGCTCGGTGTACTCGGGCGGCACCGGTCGCCCCTACTTCGTCGAGGGAGTCGGCGAGGACATGTGGCCAGAGACGTTCGACCCCGACGTGCCGCACGAGGTGCTCGCCGTCTCCGACCGCGACGCGTTCGAGATGACGAGGCGCCTCGCCCGTGAGGAGGGCCTCCTCGTCGGCGGCTCGAGCGGCATGGCGGTGGTCGCCGCCCTCCGCGCCGCGAAGGACGCCTCGCCCGACGACGTCTTCGTCGTGCTGCTGCCCGACGGCGGGCGCGGGTACCTCGGCAAGATCTTCAACGACAAGTGGATGCGCGCCTACGGCTTCTCGAACGCGCCAGAGGGGCACACGATCGCCGATGTGCTCGCCACGAAGGCCGACCGCACGGCGCCCCTCGTCTACGTGCACCCCAGTCACAGCGTTCGCGAGGCGATCGACGTGATGGCCACGACCGGCGTCTCGCAGCTGCTCGTGCTCTCGGCCGAGCCGCCCGTGGTGCTCGGCGAGGTGAAGGGCACGATCAGCGAAGACGTGCTGCTCGACCTCGTGTTCACCGGCAAGGTGAAGCTCACCGACGAGGTCGCGGGCGTCATCGGCGACCAACTGCCGCTCATCGGCGTCAACGAGCCCGTCTCCGTCGCGCGGGCCGCGTTCGCCGACGCGGAGGCGATGCTCGTCACCGACGGCGGCAAGGCGCTCGGCGTCATCACGCGCACCGACCTGCTCACCTACCTCTCGGCGTAGCCGCCGGCATCCGCCGCCCTGAATCGACGGATGCCGCGACCCGCGACCTGCGAATCCGCGACCATCGCGGACTCGCCCCTCACACCTCTCAGACGCACTCGACCCAGAACGGATGCCACGATGAACATCTCCGACCGCGCCGGCTTCGACACGCTCGCGATCCACGCCGGCCAGGCGTTCGACCCCACGACGGGCGCGGTGATCCCGCCCGTCTACCTCACCTCGACCTACGTGCAGGACGGCATCGGCGGCCTGCGCGAGGGCTACGAGTACTCGCGCGGCGGCAACCCGACCCGCACCGCACTCGAGACCCAGCTCGCGGCGCTGGAGCGCGGCATCCGGGGCCTCTCGTTCGCCTCGGGCCTCGCCGCCGAAGACGCGCTGCTGCGCACGGTGCTCGCACCGGGCGACCACGTCGTGGTCGGCAACGACGTGTACGGCGGCACGCACCGGCTCATCCGCAAGGTGCACGGCGCCTGGGGCGTGCGGCACAGCACGGTCGACCTGGGCGACCTCGACGCGGTGCGCGCCGCGATCGAGCCGGGGGTCACGAAGGTGCTCTGGATCGAGACGCCCTCGAATCCGCTCATGAAGATCACCGACATCGCCGCGCTCGCCGCCCTCGGCGCCGAGGCCGGCGCGCTCGTCGTGGTCGACAACACGTTCGCGACGCCGGCGCTGCAGCAGCCGATCGCGCTCGGCGCGCAGGTCGTCGTGCACTCGACGACGAAGTACCTCGGCGGCCACTCCGACGTGGTCGGCGGCGCGCTCGTGTTCGCGCCGGGGCAGGAGGAGCTCGCCGAGCAGGTGACGTTCACGCAGTTCGCGGCGGGCGCCGTCTCGGGCCCGTTCGACGCGTTCCTCACGACGCGCGGCATCAAGACCCTCGGCATCCGCATGGAGCGCCACAGCGCCACCGCCCAGCTCATCGCCGAGCGGCTCGCCGAGCACGACGGCATCGCACGCGTGTACTACCCGGGCCTCGAGTCGCACGAGGGGCACGAACTCGCGGCGCGCCAGATGTCGGGCTTCGGCGGCATGCTCTCGATCGATCTGGCCGGCGGCGGCGAGGCGGCCCGCCGGTTCGCGGAGTCGACGACGCTGTTCCAGCTCGCCGAGTCGTTGGGCGGCGTCGAGTCGCTCGTGAACCACCCGTGGGCGATGACGCATGCCTCGGTGCGCGGCACCGAGGCCGAGGTCGCCGAGTCGATCGTGCGCCTGTCGGTCGGCATCGAGGACGCGAACGACCTGCTGGCCGACATCGACGAGGCGCTCGCACGGCTGTAGGGCGACGGATGCCGCGGGCGGCGCTCGCGGCATCCGCTCGGCATCTGCGGGCCGGGGGTTGGCAGGAAGTCGTCGAAGCACGTCTCTCCTGCCATCGCCTCGACGAGAGCGGATGCCGCAGACTGAGCGGGTGACCACGAACACCGCCGGCGCGACCGCCGCACCCCCCCGCGCCGGGCCGGAGGCCGCCGAGCACCGCGGCAGCCTCGGACTCGTGCAGGGCACCGCCCTGTACATCGCGAGCGTGCTCGGCACCGGAATCCTCGTGCTGCCGGGCCTCGCCGCCGCGGCGGCCGGCCCGGCCTCCATCGTCGCGGTCGCCGTCGTGCTCGTGCTCTCGATCCCGCTCGCCGGAACCTTCGCCGCCCTCGCCTCGCGCTACCCCGACGCGGGCGGCGTCGCGAGCTACGTGCGCCGCGCCCTCGGCGACACCGCGGCGCGCATGGCGGGCTACTGGTTCTTCTTCGGCGTCTGCATCGGGGCCCCGGTGCTCGCGGTTCTCGGCGGCGAGTACGTCGTCGCCGTGCTCGGCATCGACCGATCGGCCGTGCCGATCATCGGGTTCGCGGTCTTCGTGCCCCCGTTCATCGTCAACTGGTTCGGCGTGCGCGTCGCCGGATGGGTGCAGTTCGTGCTCACCGGACTGCTCGTCGCGGTCGTCGTCGGCGTCGTCGCCGTGACCTTCCCGGCCGCCGAGGCGTCGAACTTCACGCCCTTCCTCCCCAACGGCTGGGGCGGCGTGGGCGTCGCCATCAGCCTGTTCGTCTGGGCGTTCGCCGGCTGGGAGGTGGGCACCCACCTCGCCGGGGAGTTCAAGAACCCGAAGCGCACCATCCCGCTCGCCACGGCGATCGCCGTCGTCGTCGTGGGTGCTGGCTACCTCGCGCTGCAGTTCGTCACGGTCGCCGTGCTCGGCGACCGGGCCGGCGAGGGGCAGGTGCCGCTCCTCGACCTCGTCGAGACCACGGCGCCCGGCGTCGGCCAGGTGCTCGTCGCCATCGTCGCCGCGATCGTCACGCTCGGCGTGATGAACGCCTACCTGCCCGCCTTCGGCAAGCTCGGCGCCGCGCTCGGCCGCGACGGCGACCTGCCCCGGTTCTTCGCGAAGGGCGCCGCCGACGGACAGGTGCCGCGCCGTGCGCTCGCCCTCACCGGCGTGCTGATCCTCGGCTACTTCGGCCTCATGCTGCTCAACGACCTCGACCTCACCGGGTTCATCCTCATCCACACCAGCAACATGGTGGCGATCTACGCCGCCGGCATGCTCGCCGCCACCCTGCTGCTGAAGCGCTGGTCGTTCGGCTGGTGGCTCGCCGTCGTCGCGACGATCATGACCGCCGGACTGCTCGTGCTCGCCTGGCAGAACCTGCTCGTGCCGCTCGTGCCGCTCGTGCTCGCGTTCGCCGCGGTCGTCGTGACGGTCGTGCGACGCATCCGGGGTCGCCGCGGCGTCGCCGACACGAGCCCCGAGACATCCGCCGTCGCCCAAACCCCCGAGGAGCAACCCGCATGACAGAGTACCGCGCCCGTTTCGACGCCGACGTCGAGTTCGCGAACGGGGGAGGATTGCGCGCCGACGCATTCCGCCTCGACCTGCCGGCGGCCGACCTGACCGAGGCCGAGATCGCCGAGCTGCTCGTGCGCCACCTCGGGCTCACGCTCGTCGGCAGCGTGCGCCTCTCGAACCTCGAGGTCGTCGAGGAGGTGCACCGCGGATCGCGCGGCGTGACAGCCCCGACGACGCCCGCAGCATCGGGCCGCGGCGAGCTCGTCGACCTCAGCCACCCGATCCGCGCCGGACTCGTGACCTACCCCGGAATCCCCGCACCCGTCATCACGCCGCACCTCACGCGCGAGGCTTCCCGCGGCATGTACGCGCCGGGCACCGAGTTCGAGATCGACATCATCGCGATGGCCGGCAACACGGGCACCTACCTCGACAGCCCGTTCCACAGATACGCCGAGGGGGGCGACCTGGCGAGCCTCGAACTCGAGACCCTCGTCGGCCTGCCCGCCGAGGTGTTCCGGCTGACGGATGCGGCGAGCCGCGGCATCCCGGCCGAGGTGTTCTTCGACCGCGACCTCACCGGCACCGCGGTGCTGCTGCACACCGGATTCGACCGCTACTTCGGCACCCCCGAGTACGGGCACGGGTCGCCCTTCCTCACCGAGGCGGGCGCCAGGCACCTCGTCGGCGCCGGGGTCGCCCTCGTCGGCATCGACGCACTGAACATCGACGACACCGAATCGGGCGGCGAGCGGCCGGCGCACTCGCTGCTGCTCGAGGCGGGCATCCACGTGGTCGAGCACCTCACCGGCCTCGAGCGGGTTCCCGTGCGCGGCGCGCGCTTCACCGCCGCACCGCCGCGCGTCGAGGGCTTCGGCACGTTCCCCGTGCGCGCGTTCGCCGAGGTGCCCACGGCCGAGTAGCGCGGCGCGCGGGATCGCCGGTCACGGGATCGCCCGGTTGCCGGATCGACGGATCGCGGGCCGGATCGGGTGACCTTCGCTGTGGCGCTGTGGCATCTGCCGCCCGAGTGGGTGAGGATGGGGGGATGAGCCTCCCCTCCTACGCGCTGCGCGACGGAAACACCATTCCCGCGATCGGCCTCGGCACCTACGGGCTCAACGAGCAGAGCGGCATCGGGGCGATCTCCGAGGCCATCGCCGACGGCTATCGCCTGCTCGACACGGCCTACAACTACGGCAACGAAGACGTCGTCGGCGAGGCGATCCGGCGATCCGGCGTCGACCGCAGCGACCTCTTCGTCGCCACGAAGCTGCCCGGCCGCCACCACGGATTCGACGAGACGCTCGCGAGCTTCGAGGAGTCGCGCGAACGGCTCGACCTCGACTGGCTCGACCTGTACCTCATCCACTGGCCGAACCCGAGCGTCGACAAGTACGTCGACAGCTGGAAGGCGATGATCCGCCTGCGCGAGAAGGGGCTCGTGCGCTCGATCGGCGTCTCGAACTTCACCGCGCCGATGCTCGAGCGCCTCGAGCACGAGACGGGCGTCGTGCCCGTCGTCAACCAGGTCGAGCTGCACCCGTACTTCTCGCAGCGCGAGCTCCGCGGCTACCACGCCGAGCGCGGCATCCGCACCGAGAGCTGGAGTCCGCTCGGCCGCAAGAGCGACCTGCTCAACGAGCCGGTGCTCGCCGAGATCGCCGAGCGGCTCGGGCGATCCGTGCCGCAGGTGGTGCTGCGCTGGCACGTGCAGCTCGGCTCGGTGCCGATCCCGAAGTCCTCGCAGGCCGAGCGGCGCCGGGCGAACCTCGACGTGTTCTCGTTCGAGCTGAGCGAGGCGGATGTCGCGGCGATCGACGGCCTCGAGCGCGGCCGCATCTGGGGCGCCGACCCCGACACGCACGAAGAGCTGTAACGCCGACCACGATCGGGCGACGCGCGGTCCTGGCCGGTCGGGTCCGGACGGGCCTCGACGTCGTCGGCACGTCGTAGGCTCGATCGAGTGATGCGATCAACGGGCGACGGGGCTGCGAACGACGAGATCGAGTCGAGCGACCACTCGCTGGCTCCGGCGGCCGAGGCGTACACGTCGGCTGAGGCATCCGCTCACGAGACATCCGCCCACGAGACATCCGCTCACGAGGCCCACTCGCGTCTGCCCGAAGCGAAGGGCCCGCTCTCGGCGCCGTACACCTGGCTCTCGATCGGCATGTTCGCGACGATCTTCCTCGCGGCGTTCGAGGCCATGGCGGTGACGACGATCATGCCGCTCGTGGTGCGCGACCTCGACGGCGAGTCGCTGTTCGCCCTCGCGTTCGCGGTTCCGCTGGCCGCCGGCATCATCGGCATGGTGCTCGCGGGCAACTGGACCGACCGCTCGGGCCCGCTGCCCTCGCTCATCACCGCGGCGGCGCTGTTCGTCGTCGGCCTCGTGATCGCGGGCACCGCGACCGACATGACCGTCTTCATCATCGGGCGCTTCGTGCACGGCCTGAGCGGCGCGGCCGTCATCGTGCCGCTCTACGTGATCGTCGCGCGGGCGTACCCCGAGTCGTTGCGCGCCCGCGTGTTCGCCGGGTTCGCCGCGGCCTGGGTGATCCCGTCGATCGTCGGGCCGGCGCTCGCCGGCGTCGTCGCCGAGACCTTCAGCTGGCACTGGGTGTTCCTCGGCGTCATCGTGATCGTCGTGCCGGCGGCGGCCATGATGGTGCCGCCGATCCTGCGGGTCCGCGATCTCGTGCAGGGCGACGCCTCGGTGCCGTGGAGCCTCGGGCGCGTCGGCTGGGCCACGCTCACGGCCGTCGCCGCGCTGGCGGTCTCGCTCGCCAAGGAGCTCGACGACCCCTGGCGGTGGCTCGCCGCCGGCCTCGGCATCGCGGTCGCAGCGTATGCCGCCCGCCCGCTGCTGCCGCCCGGCGCACTGCATGCCGCACGCGGCATGCCGGCCACGGTCGCGGTCAAGTTCGTCGTGGCCGGAGCGTTCTTCGGCAGCGAGGTCTACCTGCCGTACCTCTTCATCGAGAACTACGAGATGTCGCCGAGCCTCGCGGGCGTCGTGCTCACGGGCGCTGGCGTCACGTGGGCGGCGGCGTCGTGGCTGCAGGGGCGGCTCACCCACCGGGTCAGCGACACCCTGGCGGTGCAGATCGGCGCGCTCACGCTCGTGGTGGCCCTCGTCGTCGTGCTCGCGGTGGCCGCGTTCACCCTGCCGCCCGCGATCGCGTTCGTCGCCTGGGCGCTGGCCGGGGCGTCGATGGGGTTCATGTACCCGAGGTTCTCGGTGTCGGTGCTCGCGCAGTCCAAGCGCGACGAGCAGGGCTTCAACAGCGCTGCGCTCACGATCTCGGAGTCGCTCGGCGCGTCGATCGCGCTCGCGGTCACGGCGCTCGTGTCCTCGGCCGTCGGCGCCGGCGCGTTCACCGCCGACTTCGCCGTCACCCTCGGCATCGCGGTCGTCGGCCTGCTCATCGCGGGTCGCGTGCGTCCGCTGGGCGTCGCCCGCGGCTGAGCAACTCGGGCCCGCGGCATCCGTCGACTCAGAACGCCGGGCGGCCCGTCGACGAGCGCACGACGAGCTCGGGCACGATCACGTCGCGATGCTCGGGAGCTGCGGGGTCGCCGCCGAGCAGCAGCGCGACGCATCGACGCCCGAGCTCGGCGAAGTCCTGGCGCACGGTCGTGAGCGGCGGCCAGAAGTGCGCCGCCTCCGGGATGTCGTCGAACCCGACGATCGAGACGTCGCGCGGGATCTCGAGGCCGGCGTCGCGGATCGCGTGCATGAGGCCGAGGGCCATCTGGTCGTTCGACGAGAAGATCGCGGTGAAGTCGCGAACGGTGAGCAGCTCGCGGCCGGCGTAGTAGCCGAAGTCCGCGGTCCAGTCGCCGAGGATCGGCGCCGTCGTGGGCACGTCGCTCGCGCTCATCTCGTCGAGGAATCCGCGCATGCGCGCCTCGGCCTCGATCCAGTCCTGGGGGCCGGTGAGGTGGTAGATGTTGCGGTGGCCGAGCTCGATGAGGTGGCGGGTGGCCAGGCGGGCCCCCGCGATCTGGTCGACCGAGAGCGTGTGGTCGGGGTCCTTTCCGGTGGACTGCAGGCTGACGTAGGGCACCTCGATCGAGCGCTGCGCGAGGGTGTCGAACACGCGGGCCTGGGGTGCGATGACCACCAGGCCCTCGACGCCCTGCGCGAGCAGGTGCGCGAGCCCGTCGGAGATCGAGCGGTCGTCGGAAGCGTCGATATTGGCGGTGCTGACCCAGTAGCCGGCCTCGCGCGCGGCGGCCTCGATCGCGGTGATGCTCGATGCCGGGCCGTACTGCGTGCTCTGCGACGAGAGGATGCCGATGGTGTGCGAGCGGCTCGTGACGAGGGCTCGTGCCGCGCGGTTCGGCTGGTACTGCACCTGCTCCATGACGTCGAGCACGCGCTGCTTCGTCTCGGGGCGGATGCTCGGATGGTGATTGAGCACTCGCGAGACGGTCTGATGCGAGACGCCGGCCAGACGCGCGACGTCTCGGATGCTGGGCGCGCGGCCTTTCGACGGCTCGTCTGACACGGTCACTTCCTCGTTCGTGTTCGGCGGGTATGTGCACGGTCACACGCCTCGCTGCCCTCATTATGCACGTCCGGCCGCGAATGTGACCGTCACACATGTGACGGTCACATGACGACGGAGCCTCGTCTCGGCATCGGAACGCCTCGAGGGTAAGGAGTCCGAACCCGATCCGGGTGATGATCGACCCCGCCGGAATCGCCCCCCATCCGGGGTATTGCGGCCTGGCGACTGGTGTGGAGCGGAAATCGCGCGCCCTCCGCGAGGTCGGGTGCAGATGAACGGGCCGTTACCGATCCGTGACTCCGTCGAGTTGACAGGTCGAGGCGACGTGGGGCTAACATGAGTGTCGCCATGTGAACGGTCACATTAGATCCGCACATGACGCCGATCCGACCAAGGCACCAGCCGCATCTCGACGAAGGAGTCAGCACGTGAACCACGGCGACCAGCACCCTCTCGGAGCATCCTCCGGAGTGCGCTTCCGTGCGTTCGTGCCCGGCTCTGCACCCACCGAGGCGGTGACCGCATGAGCAGCTACGGCCCCCAGCTCGAGGTCGCCATCGCCCGGGTGCGTACCGAGGTCGCGAAGTTGCATGCCGAGTTGACGCGGTATGGCCTGGTGGTGTGGACCGGCGGCAATGTCAGTGGTCGGGTTCCGGGTGCTGAGTTGTTCGTG